>JAADCW010000054.1 GCA_013154225.1 Chloroflexota bacterium | reverse complement strand
AATCTTCCAAGCTGGTTATGCAGGCCTTGCTCCAAGCAGCCCAAATGATGGGCAAGTAGCTCCTTTGCCTTGAACATCACAGGCGGGGTGGTTTTCCACCCCGCCTTTTTTGTTACCACTTGTGAAATCACAAATGGCACAGATAAGACACAAAAACCACAAATTTTCTTGGTGCCTTTGTCCCCCTCCTCCCTTCTGCGCCTCCGCGCCCTCCGCGCCTCTGCGCCCCCTCTTCGCGTCTCTGCATTCCCCCGCTATGCTATAATGGGACAAACCCGCACGCCCACGCGCGTCCAAGTTTGTCACAACATCACTCCTGGGCGCCACCATCTGCGGAGGGAGAGATGTTTACCTGGCGCCAAACCCGCTTGGCCTTTTTGGGGGTGATGATAGGTTTGCTGTTGCTGGCCGCATGTGGCCCAGCAGCACCTTCGTCCACATCCACGTCGTCCACATCGTCCATCGTCTGGGGGCCTGTAACCTCACCAACACCAGCGCCCTTTGGCCTGCTCAAAGCAGAACCACCGCCCAACAGCACGCTTCCCCTGCAACCCACGCTGACCTTCACCTTCAACCGCGACCTCGCACCTTCCAGCATTCAACAGGCAGTCCAGATGCGCACGGCCGAGGGGAAAACCGTGGCTGGCGCGCTGACCCTGGCCAATCCAAACACTCTGCAATTTGCCCCCCAAGCCCCCCTTCAGCCCAACAGCACTTATACCGTCACCATCTCCGACACGCTCACCGCGGCAGACGGCAGCCGCCTGCCCGCCGCGCTGCACCTCACCTACACCACCGAAGCCGCGCTGGCCGTGACCCACGTCTTCCCCGCAGAAGACAGCGAAGACGTCCCCCTGGACGCGGACATCACCGTGGTTTTCAACAAGCCTGTTGCCCCGCTCTCCAGCCGCGAAGAAGCCGAGCCTTTACCCCTCACCATTTCTCCCGCAGTGCAGGGCACAGGCCGTTGGGTCAACAGCGCGATTTACGTCTTCCACCCTTCCCAACCCCTGGCCAGCAACACCACCTACACCGTCATCCTCGACACAGCCTTTACCGACCTCAGCGGGCAAACCCTGAACAACCCCCTGGTATGGCATTTCACCACCCACGCGGTCCGGGTGGACCACATCCAGGCCGACAACCTCTACCTGCCCCTCAACGGCACCGAACCCTACGACCTCACCCGCCTGGACGCGGCCCTGCAAATCTGGTTTGAACAGCCCATGGACAAGGCAAGCGTGGTCCAGGCGCTTTCGCTTACCGCGGCCAACCCCGCGGACGTCCCGCACCTGACTTACCGCTGGAACGACGACGCGACCCAACTCACGCTGATTCCCCAAAGCCACTACGCGCTGGACACCACCTATACCCTCACCATCACCGAGCAAGCCCGCGCCCAGGATGGCGGACACCTCTCCCATACGGCCCGGGCCCGCTTCCACACCGTGGGTTGGACCGAAGTCCTCTCCCCCAGCCGCGGCGCGCACATTCAACAGGATTGGTACAACCCCACCACCCTGGTGGAATTCAACACCTATCTGGACCCCGACACCCTGGAAGGCCACATCCGCATCACGCCCGCGCCGCCAAAAACCTATTGGCACGTGTATGGCCGCCACGTGGAAATTGGCTATTTGGAAGGCGGCACAACTTACACCATCACCCTGCTCCCTGGCATTGCCGACATCTACGGCCATACCCTTCAGCGCGCCTTCACGTTCAAACTGACCACAGCCCACCTACGCCCCAGCGGCGAACTCCTCTTGCCCAGCCAACCTGTGGTGCTCCAGGCCCAAAAAGACCCGCCGCTTTGGGTGCGCTATGTCAACATCTCTGAAGCCCGCTTCGCCCTCTACGCTGTGGACGATCAAGACTTCATCCGCGCCACCACCCAATACCAGGATTGCCGCCCCAACGGCGACCCCATAGCGGTTTGGTCCCTGCCCAATGTGGACAAAGCCCCACGCGACCATACCCAATTTGCCACCTTCCGCCTCAGCGACCTCACCCAAGGGGAACCCCTCACGCCTGGCGTGTACTGCCTGACCACACATTTCAGCGGTGCTACCGAAGATTGGTCTTATTGGCTCTTGCTCAGCACCGACATTCTCACCCTGCAAACCGCACCCGGCAGTGCCCTGGTTTGGGCCACCGATTGGGAAAGCGGCCAACCCCAAAGCGACCTACCCATTACCCTCGTCACCCCCAAGGAAAAAATCCTTGACGTTTCCCTGCCCAAAAACACCAACGCCGACGGCGTCGCGCGCTGGCAAAACCTTTCCCAAGCCCCACGGTTTGCCCTGCTCCACACAGCCGACCGCTTTGCGCTCGCCGATGCCTTGTGGGAACACGGCGATACCGGAGATTTGTCCGCTTCCTACTGGCAGGTGATGGATGCCACCCCCTCGCGCACTGTGGCCTATGTTTACACCGACCGCCCCCTCTACCGGCCAGGGCAACAAATTTACTTCAAAGGTCTGGTGCGCACCGAAGACGACCTCCACTACGCGCTTCCCAACGTGACCCAAGTGTGGGTTTCACTTCAACACAACGGTAAAGAAATCCTGCGCGAGCGCCTGCCGCTTTCGCCTTTTGGCACGTTTGCCGGCGAACTTTACCTTCCCCCCACCGCGCCCGTGGGCACCTACATCTGGCGCGTGCGCACCGAGCCCGACGGCTCCCCCATAGGCTCAGGCTCCTTGCGGGTCGCGGCTTACCACAAACCCGTGTTCCAGGTGACCCTCACTCCCGAGCAGGAAAACCTGCATCCCAACGAACAGACCACCGTACATCTGGAAGCCACCTATTACGCGGGCGACGCGGTGAGCAACGCCCAGGTGCGTTGGCAAATTACAACCCAGCCCTATACCTTCCAGCCGCCTGAGGTTTACACTCGCTACACCTTCCAAAAAGAATCCCAATGGTGGGGAATGCCCTCCTACACCACGCCCGAACACGAAGTCGTCCAAAGCGGCGAAACCACCACCAACGCGCAAGGGCAGGCTGAAATTCCCCTCCAAGCCGAAGTCACCGACGCGGACCAAGACGTCCAATTCACCTTGTGGGCCACAGTGACCGATGCCGGCGGCAACAGTGCGGATGGACACACCCGTGTGGTTGTGCGCCACAGCGACATCTATGTAGGGCTCAAAACATCGGCCTGGATTGGCGTGGCTGGGGAACCTTTCGGCCTGGACCTGGTCGTGCTGGACCCTGAAGGGCGTCCTGTGCCCCACCACACCCTGCAGGTCACCCTTGCTCAAGAGCAATGGCACAGCGTGCAACGCCGCGGCGCGGACGGCATCCTGCGGTGGGAAAGCAACCTGGAACTCACCCCGGTGCAAACGTTTACCGACGTCACCACCGACGCGCAGGGGAAATATCACCTCACCCTCACACCGTCCCACAGCGGCATCTACCGCATCATAGCCCAAACCACCGATGCCGCGGGGCAACCCCGCGAGGCCAGTCTGCGCCTTTGGGTTGCGGGCAAAGAAGCCCTGCTGTGGGAACAAGGCGAACACACCCTGCCCCTCATCCCCGATCAGCAGGACTATCACCCCGGCGATACTGCTCACCTGCTGGCCCCCCGCCCCTTCAACCAGCCCACGTATGGCCTGCTGACCCTCGCGCGAGGCGAAATTTACGATTATCGGGTGTTCCGCTTCGATGACCCCACCGCGCTGTTAGACATTCCCCTCAAAGACGACTACGCGCCTGTGATATACGCTTCGGTGCTCACATTGAAACCATCCACCGACGAACAGCCCGCGGATTACCGCTTTGGCGTGGTGCGCTTGCCCGTCGCGCTGGATAAGCAAACCCTGAACGTCACCATCACCCCCGACCGCGCCCAACTTTCCCCCGGCGAAACCGTGCACCTCACCATCGAAACCCGCACCGCCGCGGGACAGCCCGTGCCCGCGGAAGTCTCCCTGGCCCTGGTGGACAAGGCCATCTACGCGCTTGCGCCCGACACGTTCGACCTACCCAGCCTGCTGTATCCGCAACGCGGTTTGATGGTCACCACGGCCATCAGCCTGGTGCAAGACCTGGCCGCCTACAACGAGCGCATCCAACGCTGGGCCCCCGCGGGCCCAGGCATGGGAAGCGGCGGCGGAGAAAAAGGCAGTGACTTGGGTGGGGTAATTCCCCTCCGCGAAAACCTGCGAGATACCGCCTACTGGCGCGCCAACATCGTCACCGACGCGCAGGGCAAAGCCGAAATTGCCGTTCCCCTGCCTGACAACATGACCACCTGGGTTATCACTGCTCGCGCCATCACCACTCAAACCCAGGTTGGCCGCGGGCAAACCGAAATCGTGGTCAGCCAGCCCTTCTTTGTGCGCCTGCACACACCGGCCTTTTTCACCGTGGGCGACGACGTCTTCATCCAGGCCGTGCTCCACAACACCACCGACCAACCTCTGGACGCCACCGTGCGGCTCAGCCAGGCCAGGGGGCTTACCCTGCAAAGCCCCAACGAACAGCATGTGACCGTTCCAGCCAAGGGGCAAACCGCAGTCCGCTGGCGGGTAACCGTGCCCTTTGACGCCACCCGCGTAGATCTCACCGTAGAAGCCACCGCGGGGAAATACCACGACGCCACCCGCCCCATGCTCACCACCCTCCCCGGCGGCGGCATACCGGTGCATCGCTTTACCACCACCGAAACCGTGGGCACGTCGGGCTTGCTGGATCACGCGGGGCAAATCACCGAGCAGGTCCTGGTGCCTGCCGACGCCCGCGATCCCGTCCTGCGGCTCAACCTGGCTGGCTCCCTGACCGCGGGGCTGGCCCAGAGCATCACCCTCAGCCCGCCGCCATCCAACAATTGCACCTTCAGCCTGGCCACCGACCTGCTGAGCACCGCGAGCGTGTGGCAAGCCTACCAGGTTTCAGGCACCACGCCTCAACAGGCCGACGACCTGAAACAGCGCGTCACCTACGCCATCCAGGGCCTGGAAACCTCGCAAAACCTGGCTGGGGGTTGGAGTTGGTGCCCAGGCGGACAGCAAAACTTGTTCGTCAGTGCGTATGCCGCGCTGGCCCTGCTGGAAGCCCAACAGGCTGGCTTTACCGTGGATCAAGGCACGCTGAAAAGCGCCGCCCTTGCCCTCGACAACCTGCAACTTCCCCAACGGCCCACAGCCTTAGATCGCTCGAATCTGGCCTTTGAACTTGCCATTGCCGCGCGACTGGGCAAGCCTCAACCTGCCACAGCCTACCGCCTGGCCGACGAAGCTCAACATTGGGGAATGCCCCTCAGTGGATGGGCGTGGCTTTTGCAGGCCGCGCAAACCATGCACATGGGCGATGACTTCACCCAGCCGCTCATCCAACGCCTGGAAAACGCCCTCACCCGTTCAGCCTCCTCTGCCCACTGGGATGGCGAAGGCCCCGGGCTCTGGTCTTCCGATACTGCCACCACCGCGCTGGCCCTCGACGCCTTGCTCCAAAGCGCACCCGACACCCAACTGCTCGCGCCCGTGGTGCGCTGGCTGATGACCAACCGTGAAAACGGCGCCTGGCACACGCCGCAAGATACCAGCATGACTGTTTTGGCCCTCACCCACTGGGCGCAGATCAGCGGCGAAACCCAGCCCAATTACGATTATGGAGTGCGGTTTGCGGGCACAGAGGTATTTAGCGGCCACATGGACGCGGAGCAAGCCACAACGCCGCAAACACTGACCTGGCAGGGCAAAGACCTACCCCAAGGCCAACCCCTGCCGCTGGAAATCCGCCGCGAAAGCGGGCCTGGCGTGCTCTACTACGACGCTTATTTGGAAATCCCCCTGCCTGCCGACGGCCTGAAAGCCCTCGACAGCGGCATCAGTGTTTCGCGGGCCTACTACCTCCTCGACGACCTGGAAACACCCACCACCGACATCCCCTTGGGCGCGACCGTGCAGGTGCGCCTGACCCTCATCGTACCCCACGACCTGCACCACGTGGTGCTGACCGACTACCTCCCCGCGGGGATGGAAGCCCTGGACCCCAACCGCACCTCAGCCACCCAAAGCCCACGGCTCTACCGCTGGGATGATTTCTGGCGCTACGGTTGGGGCGGATGGTACTTCTACCACCGTGAGGCTTACGACGACCACGTGGTCTTTGTGGCCGAAGACCTCCCCGCGGGCGTGTACACCCTGATTTACGAAGCCAGGGCAGCCGTTCCCGGCACGTTCCAAACCCCACCAGCCGTGGCTTATGAAACCTACTTCCCCGACGTGCGCGGCCGAAGCGACGGGCTGCTGTTGACCATCCACTAAAACACCCTTGGCTGCACGCCGCGCGCCGCGAAGGGGGGCGGCGACAAACCCTCAGCGGCCTGCGCCCTCCTCAAAGGACGGCCTGCCATGCGCAACCTCCGCCTGCCCTTCCTGCTTGCCCTGGCTCTGCTGATACTCGCCTGCGGCCAAGGCACCCCTGCGTCCACACTCTACCCCACAGCCTTCGCGTCCCCGCCCAACCCATCTACGGCCGCGTCCCGCCCGCTCATGGGCTTCTTCCCCACGCCGGCTGAAGTGAGCGTGGCCAGCATCATCCAAACCATCCACAACATGAGCGCCCATGCCGACGTGGTGCTCATCCAACAGCCCATCCCTTGGGAAGATTTCGTCGCCAGCCCCGAAGCCAATTCCAAAGCCCTGAACGACACCCACAACCTGGTGGATTTGGCCGCGCAATCCGGGCTGAGCCCCATCTTTGTGATGGACCCCCTCAACGGCCTCGACCGCCGCGAGTTTCAAAACGTGCCCGCTTCCTGGGGCAAGCCTACCTTTGCTGACCCGCGCATCCGCGCCGCGTTCCGAAATTATGCTGTGCGCCTGGCCCGGGACTTTCACCCACGCTATTTGGGGCTGGCCTCGGAAATCAACACCTACATGGCCACGTATCCCGACGACGCCGACAACTTCCTCAGCCTGTATCGCGAAACCTACGCGGCCATCAAGGCCGAATCGCCCGACACGCAGGTGTTTGTCACGTTCCAGTGGGATCAACTGCGCTTCCCCCTGCCTTCCACCGACGCGGCCAAGACGCCTTCCAAGGCCATCCATTGGGAGTTCATCGAAGCCTTCGAGCCCGAACTGGACTTGTGGGTCATTTCCTCTTATCCCTGCTTCTATTTCAAAACCGGCGACGCCATTCCGCCGGATTATTACACACCCCTGCTCACCAAAACCACCAAGCCCCTGGCCATTGGCGAAGGCGGCTGTCCTTCCACCGCGCCGGGTTCCCCTGCCAGCCAAAGCGCCTATCTCGAAACCATCCACACCCAGCTTGGCGAACGGCTGGCGTTTTGGATTTACCTGCTTTACAATGACCTGGACATGGATGCTTACCGCAAGATTTTGCACACGCAAAACCGCGGGGACGACGTGGACACCCTTTCTTGGTTCGTTCACATGGGGCTGGCCGACGTCCACGGCAACCCCAAGCCCTCCCTGGCTACATGGGATGCGCTGCGCGCTTCAAACCCTTAGCGAGAAAGGAGCACCGCCATGCCGGTTGGGTCGCTGTTTTTTGGCATTTATTTCCTGTTTTTCTTTCAACTGTTGAGCGAATTCATTGCCGCGATTTATGCCTTTGGTCTGCTCACACTGGAAATTCCCCCTGAACTTGGCGCGGTGGTATTTTTGCTCAGCCCGCTGGTATGGGCGTTGTGGCCGCGGGCTGCGCGGCGCTGGCTGGAAGGGGCGCTGGTAATCATGGGGGTAAGCCGCCTGGCCTTGCCGTGGCTTTCCACCCGCGGGGAATTGTGGGTTGCGGGCCTGGGCGTTGCCGCGGGCATGTTTGCGTTGCCGGCCCTGCTTCGCCGAGCGCGCGCGGCAGATGTCGCTTTTGGACTGGGGCTGGCCGTGGCCGCGTCGGGGCTGTTGCGCGCCTTGGGCGCAGGGGTGGATGTGTCCCTTGCCCACGGGTGGCAAATTATTGCCTGGGTGCTGGCCGGTGTTGCGGGGTGGGCCTGGCATGGCCTGGGCTATGCCGACGATACCAGCGACAATACCAGCCGTGAGCCTTCCTCCGCCGTCAAAGGCACACCCTATCTTTTGGTGCTGGGCCTGGCTTCGGTGCTCTTTCTGTTCTTCGCGGCCTACACCGCGCCCGCGGTGGTAGCCCGCTGGGCCGCGTGGCCCCCGAGGTTGGCCTATCTCACTGCCGCGATGGCTTTGTTGGCCTGGAGCCTGGCCGCTTACCAGGGCATCACCGCCCGCCTCTCTCGGCGCACGTTGGCCGCTTTGCTCGCGCTCAACGCCCTGCTTTTGGGTTGGGGGCTGGCACATTGGCAAACCCCGTTTCCTTCGGACCCCACAGCCTATCCCTTCCCCCGCCCTTCCCTGGGCTTTGCCTGGCCTCTTTGGCTGGCGTTGCTTCTCTTTCCTGTGCTGCTCTTCGCCTTCTATTGGCTCACTGCCGCGCTTCAGGCCCAACAACCCTCCCTCGCCGCGCTGGGGCGGGCCTGGGGGTTGGGCGGGCTATACCTGCTGCTGCTCATCCTCGCTCACGTTTTCACCACCACCTACGACTACATCCCCGTGGTAGGCCCCTTTTGGCGCGATCGCTTTTGGCTGGTGTATGCCATCCCCGCGGGCGTTGTTACCTGGGCGGTCTGGCGGGCTACTGACACGCGACCTATGCGCCGCCTCCGCCTCAGCGAAGGGAGCTTGCTGGCCGCGCTGGCCATAGGCATGGCGCTCGCAGGATGGGTGCGCGCACCACGCCCCAGCGCGCCTCCGTCTGCTTCCACCAGCCTGCGCGTGGTGACCTATAACATCCAACAAGGCTACCGCCAGGATGGGCAAAAAGGCTGGGAAGACCAACTGGCAGTGCTGCGCGACCTGGCGCCTGACATTGTGGCACTCCAGGAAAGCGATACCGCGCGCCTGAGCGGCGCAAACAACGACCTCGTGGGCTATTTTGCCACCGCCTTGAACATGGAAGCCGTATATGGCCCGCCCACGGTGGACGGCACCTTTGGCATTGCCCTGCTTTCGCGAGTACCCATCACCGCCGCGCGCACCATCTACCTTTACAGCCAGGGCGAACAAACTGCCTTGATTGTGGCCACTGTTGTAGTCAACGGAAAGGAGACCACCATCGCGGTCACCCATTTGGGCAACGGCGGGCCGCAAATCCAGCAAGAAGAAGTGCTTGCCGCGGTAGCCGATCGCGCGCCGCTCATCCTACTGGGCGATTTCAACTTCCGCCCCAACACACCCCAATACCGCCTGACCTTGCAAACCCTACACGATGCCAATCCCTCCCCCACTGCCGACGAGATTGATCACATTTTCGTCTCGCCCGACGTTCAGGTGCTGGGCTTTGGCAAGGTGGACGCGCCGGCTTCAGATCATCCCGCGTTGTGGGCGGTGTTGCGCGTGCCTTGAGGCCCACAGACGCAAACGCCAATGGTCCTAACTTTTGTCTGGACATCAGAGCCAACATAGGCCATTGCGGGCAAAAAGGGGTATAATTAGAGCGTCTAACTATTCTTAGAGAGCCCGCCTATGGATGCTGAAGA
>JAADCW010000098.1 GCA_013154225.1 Chloroflexota bacterium | reverse complement strand
TCGAGCGCGCCGCGGCCCTGCGCGACCGCATTTTCGAACTGCGCGGGCTTCTGGCTTCCGACCCCAGCCTGAAACCGTGGGAACGGCTGAAATTATTGGGCGGGGATGGATGAATTTTTGAAGAAAAGCCAGGAGAGACGCACCTGCGAGGTGCGTCTCTCCTGGGAAGAGGGTACGTCGCTCTTCAACCGTAAGAGAAGCCCATAAAAGAGACGCGCCTCAAAGGTGTGCCTCTCTTGTGATGAACCAAAGCCACTTGACACAAACTTTTCCCTTGTGGTATGCTCAGACCGTCCCCAGTGGGGGCGGTTTCTATTAAGGAAAGCGCGCGGCGCGCAACGAGGAAAGTGGTTGTGGAGTTAGAAGAGCGCCTGGCCTGGGTAGGGCTGAGCATGGTCAAAGGCATCGGCCCTGCTCGCTTCCGCCGTTTGTATGCCCATTTTGGTTGTGCCAGCGCGGCCTGGAATGCGCCACTTTCGGCTTTGCAGGCTGCAGGTTTGCCCCCCGCGGTGGCCGCGGGGCTGGAGAAACTGCGCCGTGCGTTGGATTTGCCTGGCCTGTGGGCCCGCTGGCAGCAAAAGGGCATCCAGGTTCTGACGTGGGAAGATATGGCCTATCCCCAGCGACTCAAGGCCTTAGACCACGCGCCGCCGGTGCTCTATCTGCGAGGGCAGTTGTTGCCCGAGGATGATTGGGCCGTGGCGGTGGTTGGCACCCGCAAGATGACGCCTTACGGTCATCAGGTTGCCGAAGCCGTGGCTGCACTGCTGGCCGAGCATGGCGTTACCGTGGTGAGCGGGCTGGCCCGCGGGGTGGACGCGGTGGCCCATCGGGCCGCGTTGCGGTCGGGCGGTCGCACACTGGCGGTGTTGGGCAGCGGCGTGGACCGCATTTATCCGCCAGAACACCGCCATTTGGCTGAAGAAATTGCCAACCAGGGCGCTCTGCTGAGCGAATATCCCCCGGGCACCAAGCCCGAGGCCAATAACTTCCCGCCCCGCAACCGCATTATCGCGGGCCTCAGTTTGGCCACGGTGGTGGTTGAAGCCGGGCGAAAAAGCGGCGCGCTGATCACCGCGGCGTTTGCTGCAGAGCAAGGCCGGGAAGTGTTTGCCGTGCCGGGAAACATTTTCGTGCCCCAAAGCCAGGGCACCAATTGGCTGCTTGCCCAAGGGGCCCAGCCCCTGACCGCGGTGGAAGATGTGTTGTCGGCTTTGGACCTTGACTTGCTTCCCAAGCGGCAGGCCGCGCGCAAGGCATTGCCCGCGGATCCGATTGAAGCCAAGGTGTTGGCTTGTTTGGGGCCAGAGCCCTTGCATGTGGATGAAATCAGCGCCCAGAGCGGTTTGCCCGTCGCCCAAGTGAGTGCCACGTTGGCGCTTTTGGAACTCAAAGGGCTGGCGCAGGCCGTGGGTGGCATGAAATACGTTGCAGCACTTTGAACTTTGGAGAGGTGGTCATGTTCCCAAACTTCCATGCAGTGATCATGGCAGGCGGAAGCGGCACGCGTTTGTGGCCGCTTTCCCGACGTCGGCGCCCTAAGCATTTATTAGCCTTGTTGGAATCGGCCACCCTTTTCCAAGGCACGGTTGCCCGCTTGCAAGGCATGTTCCCCGCGGAGCGCGTGTGGGTGGTCACGGTGCGTGATCAGGCTGACGCCTTGCAAGCCCAGGCGCCTACCATTCCCGCGGAAAACTACCTGCCCGAACCCGCCCCGCGCGGCACCGCGTCGGTGGTGGGACTCGCGGCCGTTGCTTTGCAAAAGCGCGATCCCCAAGCCGTGATGGCCGTGCTCCCTTCTGACCACTACATCCGCAACGTGGCTCGCTTCCACCGCCTGTTGGAAGCCGCCTATTTGCTGGCCCAAGAGGGCTTCCTGGTGACTTTGGGCATTACCCCCACTTATCCGGCCACAGGCTACGGCTACATCCAACGCGGGGAGCCTTTGGGCGTATATGCCGGCCTGGAGGCTTATCGGGTGCTGCGTTTCAAAGAGAAACCCGACCAGGCCACGGCTGAGGCCATGCTGGCCCAGGGTGGGCATTCCTGGAATTCGGGCATGTTTGTTTGGCGGGTGGATGCCATTTTGGCGGAAATCCGTCGGCAAATGCCTGACTTGGCCGCGGCCCTGGACGAAATTGCCGCGGTGTGGGGCACGCCCCAGCAGGAAGCCGTGCTCAGCCGCGTGTGGCCGACACTGCGCACCGAAACCGTGGACTACGGCGTGATGGAAGGCGCCCAGCAGGTCGCGGTGATCCCTGCCGAAGGGCTGGGGTGGAGCGACGTGGGCAGTTGGGAATCGCTGTTTGACCTCTTGGAAGCGGACGCGGAGGGCAATATCCTGCGCGGAGGCGTGCACGTGGACGTGGACGCCCATAACAACCTTGTCTTCGTTCAAGACGGCCATCAGGAGAAACTGGTGGCCGTGTTGGGTGTAGAAAATATGGTCATCGTTGAAACCGAGGATGCCCTGCTGGTGTGCCCTCGTGAGCAATCCCAGCGGGTGAAAGAAATTGTCAAAGTGCTCCAGGCCAAAGGCTTGGAGAATTATTTGTAAATGTGCAAGCAGCACTTATCCGGCACTTTGTGCCTTTGATACGGAGGTTTTCGTGGAAGCCTATTGCGTCAAATGCAAAACCAAGCGCGAGATGAAAGACCCCAAGCCGGTGTTTACGGCTTCAGGCACACCGGCAACCGAAGGGGTTTGTCCGGTTTGTGGTACGAAAATGTTTCGGATGGGACGCACACCAGCCCATGAAGGTTTGGAGCCCCCGCCCGAAAGCCAGCGCAAGCGTAAGAAGAAAAAGACGGTCAAGCGAAAAGGCAAACTGGTTATCGTGGAATCGCCGGCCAAAGCCCGTACTGTGGGGCGTTTTTTGGGCAAAGGCTACACCGTGAAAGCCTCGGTGGGGCATGTGCGCGATCTTCTGCGTTCCCAGCTGTCGGTGGATGTGGAAAACGATTTCAAGCCCAAATATCGCGTACCCAACGAAAAGCGCAAAGTGGTCAAAGAAATCAAGGCGCTGGCTGAAAAAGCCGAGGAAATCTACCTGGCTACAGACCCCGACCGGGAAGGGGAAGCCATTGCCTGGCATCTGATGGAAGCCACGGGCATGGAGCCTGAGCGCACCAAGCGGGTGGTGTTCCACGAAATTACCAAACCCGCGATCGAAGAAGCTTTTTCCCACCCGCGTGGGCTGGATATGAACCTGGTGGATGCGCAGCAAGCCCGCCGTGTGCTCGATCGGCTGGTGGGCTACACCCTGAGCCCGATTTTGTGGCGCAAGGTGCGCAGTCGCCTTTCTGCTGGGCGGGTGCAGTCGGTGGCCCTGCGCATGGTGGTGGAGCGCGAGCGCGAAATCGAAAATTTCACCCCTGAGGAATACTGGACCATTGACGCGGAGTTCCAACCCGAGGGCCTGAAAAAGACCTTTGTGGCGCGCTTGAGCAAAGTGGACGGCAAGGACCCTGAGTTGCCCAACGAAGCCACCACCCAAACGGTGGTGGAAGATATGCGTCGCGCATCCTACCATGTGGCCTCGGTCAAGCGGGGCCAGCGCAAGCGCCGACCTTCTGCACCGTTTACCACCAGCACCATGCAGCAGGAAGCCTCACGGCGGCTTGGTTTTACTGCCCGTCGCACCATGGCCGTTGCCCAGCAACTCTACGAAGGCATTGATGTGGGCGAAGGCGGCAGTACAGGCCTGATTACCTACATGCGCACCGACTCCACCAACATTTCGCCCCTGGCACAAAAAGAAGCGCGGGCCTACATCGCACAGCGTTTTGGCGAGCAGTTTTTGCCCGAAAAGCCCCCGCGCTATCGCACCCGCGCCCAGCGTGCCCAGGAAGCCCACGAAGCCATCCGCCCTACATCGGTGTTGCGCACCCCTGAGAAGGTCAAACCCCACCTCACGCGAGATCAATACCGCCTCTATCGGCTGATTTGGCAGCGGTTTGTGGCTTCGCAAATGGAAGCCGCGGTGTACGACACCCTTTCCGTGCAGGTGGAAGGCAAAAGCCCGGAACACACCTACCGCCTGCGGGCGTCGGGCTCTTCGGTGCGTTTCCCTGGTTTTTTGGTGCTCTACGAAGAAGCCAAAGACGAAGACAGCCAGGAAGAAGCCAACATTGCCATTCCCAAGGAAATCCAAGAAGGCCAGGCGCTGAAACTGCTCAAAGTGACCCCCGAACAGCACTTTACCCAACCGCCGCCGAGGTACACCGAAGCCACGTTGGTGCGCACGTTGGAAGAGAACGGCATTGGCCGCCCTTCGACCTATGCGCCCATTCTTTCCACCCTGCAGCAACGCGGCTATGTCAAGCGGGAAAACAAACGCCTGGTGCCCACCGAAACCGGGAAACTGGTCAACGACCTGTTGGTGGAGCACTTCCCCGACGTGATGGACGTGGGCTTCACCGCGCAAATGGAAGAGAAACTGGACAAAGTAGCCGCGGGCGAGCAGCCGTGGGTTGAGGTGGTGCGCGAATTTTATCTGCCGTTTTCCAAAGAGGTGGAAGCCGCGGAAAAGGCCATTCCTGAGATGAAGCAGGAGCCCGAGCCCATTGGCCGCAAATGCCCGCAGTGCGGCGGCGAATTGGTGGTGCGCTGGGGACGCTATGGCAAATTCATCGGTTGCTCCAACTTCCCCGAATGCCGTTACACCGAGCCGTGGCTGGAGAAAATCGGGGTGAAATGCCCGCAATGCGGCGGCGAAATTGTGGAACGCCGCACCCGCCGAGGCCGCGTTTTTTACGGCTGTGCCAACTATCCCGAATGCGACTTTACCTCATGGAAGCGTCCTTTGCCCACGCCGTGCCCGAAATGCGGGGGGCTTTTGGTGGTGGCCAACAAGTCGTCGGCGCAGTGCATTTCCTGCGGGGAGACTTTCCCGTTGGACGAGATCACCGCGGCCAGCGAAAACACTTCGGAAGCCGTGCCGGAAGAAGCCGCGACTGGCACGTAAATTGCAAAGTTGCGTAGTGCTTCCGGGTATCGGAGCCAAGCCAGAGTTGCGTTTTCGGCAACTCTGGGCTACAATGAGTAATAATGTTTCTGAAAAAGCGCAGGGGTTGAACAACGCCGCGCGATAACACGGTTTCGTGTGTTTTGAGGAGAGTTGCAATGGAAGAAAATATGAACACATCAACAAGCCTGCTGAGTAATCCTCTGGCCAAGACGGGCTTAGCCGCGGCCATTGCCTTTGTCGTCGGCGCGATCTTTGGTCTGGTGGTTTTGGGCTGGTGGCTTTGGCCTGTCAAGTGGGTTGATGCTTCGCCTGCAGATCTGCGCTCGGATTTCAAGGCCATGTATTTGGAAATGGCCATTGAAGCGTATGGCTTGACAGGCGATGCGCAAGCCGCACAGGAGCGGTTCCAGGCATTGGGCGAGGATGGCCCGGAATTGTTGAAGACCATGTTGGCCAATCCACCCATGGATATTTCGCCGCAGACGGTTCAACTCTTCGCCCAGGCTGTGGGTGTGCAACCTGGGGCAGCCATACCTGGGGCGCCAGGCGCGCAACCTTCGCCAGGAGTGGCCGAAAGCACGCCAGCTCCGGGCGTAGAGGCGACGCCCACGCTTGAGGTCACGGAAACCCAGAGCAAATCCAGCCTTTTCCGGGTGATTTCCCTGCTCTGCGCCATCAGCCTGTTGGCCATCATTGCCGCGGCTGGGTTGCTGTGGTGGCGCTCCCGCCAGGGCAAAGTGGCTGATTCCTCGCCGGCTCAGCGGGCTCGGGTGATGACCCAGACCGCAGAGAAAACCGACTACGAAGCCGAAGGCCAAGAACCCCCGCTGGCGCAGTTCATGACCACTTACGTCCACGGTGACGACCTCTTTGATGATTCTTTCAGCATTGACGCCCCTTCGGGCGAGTTCCTGGGCGAGTGCGGCGTAGGCATTACCGAAACCATCGGCGTGGGTGAACCCAAGCGGGTGATGGCCTTTGAAGTGTGGCTGTTTGACAAGAACGACATTCAGACTGTCACCAAAGTGTTGATGAGCGAGCACGCGTATAACGACGAGGCCACGCGCCAACGCCTGGCCGCCAAAGGCGATCCGGTGATGGCGAAACCGGGCGAGAAAATCGTGCTGGAAACCGCCAAACTGCAATTGGTGGCCCGGGTGGTGGACATGGCCTATGGTGAAGATGCGCTGCCCGAAAACAGCTACTTCGAGCGCCTGACTTTGGAACTGGCCGTGTGGCCTAAAGAGGATATGTAGGCCGCAGCAAACAACCCCTGTTTGAGAAAAGCAAAGAGACCGCACAGGCGTGCGGTCTCTTTTTTTGTCACCCCTTGACGAGCGAGCGCTTTCTCGCCCTGTGGAAGAGGAGAATCGCTTTTGATGCCGCGTTATTCGTAGGAGATTTCCAGAATCTTGAGGCGGATTTCACCGCCAGGGGTGCTGACCGTGACCTCATCCCCAACTTTGCGTCCCAAAAGGGCTTTGCCAATGGGCGATTCGTGGGAAATTTTGCCTTCGCGCGGGTTGGCTTCAGCAGGCCCAACCAGGTGGTAGGTCTCGGGCGGGTAAGAGCCTTCCTGAATGGTGACTTTCGCGCCCATGTCCACGGTGTCTTTGTGGCCGTTGTTTTCGATGATGGTGGCCTGACGTAGCAGGGCTTCGATTTCCTGAATGCGGCCTTCCAGAAAACCTTGTTCTTCTTTGGCCGCGATGTAATCCGCGTTTTCCGACAGATCGCCCATTTGAATGGCTTCGCGCAAACGGCGGGCGAGTTCCGCGCGCTTGGTGGTCTTGAGGTATTCCAGTTCTTCGCGCAGGCGCTGAGCGCCTTCAGGGGTCAAATAGTGCTGTTTTTCGCTCATCGGCTATTGCCTCCGTGGGTGTCAGAGTTTTGTGAGATTAGGGACGCGTGCGAGGATCGAAAAGTTTTTGGTGCTCTTCAATGGCAAAGCGGTCGGTCATGCCCGCAATGTAATCGCAAACCGCACGTTCTTTGCCGCGGGTTTCAATCCATCCCTGGATGTGCCGCGGTAGGGTTTGAGGTTCCGCAAGATAGGCATGGAAGAGGTCGCTAATGATGCGCTCGGCTTTGACAGCCATGCGAATCACGCGGTAATGGCGATAGAGGTTGTTGTAGAGGAAGTCTTTGAGTTCCCGATTGCGGCGGGTCATGGCTTCGCTGAAGCCAATGACGTTGTAGGGCAGGCGCTGAAGCTCTTCTACTGATTGCACGCCGCTTTCGTGCAGTTTTTGGGCTGTGGTTTGCACCACGTCGGTGACTTCCAACCCAATGAGCCGCCGAATGAGACGGTGGCGGGTGAGTTCATCCAACTCGCCATTGTGCCATTGGATGCTCTCTTTGAGCACTTCCCAGAGCTCCAATCCGTCCAACATGCGGGGCGTGATCATGCCGGAACGCAGGCCGTCGTCCAGGTCGTGGGCGGTGTAGGCCAGTTCGTCAGCCGCGTTGGCAATTTGGGCTTCCAGGTGGCCGCGCAGTTCAGGGTTGTAGTCGCGTGCGTCGGAAATATCGTACTCGGTCTCGTGTTTGACGATGCCTTCCCGCACTTCCCACGTGAGGTTGAGGCCAGGGAAGTCGGGGTAGCGATGTTCTAACTCGGTGACAATGCGCAAGGACTGCTTGTTGTGGTCAAAGCCGCCGTGGTCTTTCATCAGGCGGTTGAGGACCACCTCGCCCGAATGCCCAAAGGGTGGGTGCCCAAGGTCGTGGGCCAAGCAGATGGCTTCGGTGAGGTCTTCGTTGGCGCCCAGGGCTCGGGCAATAGTGCGGCCAATTTGCGCGACTTCCAGGGTGTGGGTAAGCCGTGTGCGGTAGTAATCGCCTTCGTAGTTGATGAAAACTTGGGTTTTGTATTCCAGGCGACGGAATGCGGTGGTGTGCAAGATGCGGTCGCGGTCGCGCTGGAAAGCCGTGCGGTAGCGTGGTTCGTCTTCGGGATAAGCGCGCCCCTTGGAAAACTTGCTTTTGCACGCATAAGGGGCCAGCGTTTGGACTTCGCGTTCTTCCAGGTGCTGGCGGGTGTATAGCATGGTTGTGCTCCTTTGGGAAAAGGGAAAACCCACCTTGCCGCCGGGCGCGGCGCGCCCGTGGGGCTGTAAGTTTAATGCGCTTTTAGGGGCGTGTCAAGCGCCCGTGTTTTTGAGTATTTTGGCTTTTGCCCGCGGGTGGGTGGCAGAGCCGCTGAGGACGCTGATTTGCCTCGCGAAAAGCAGACGGACGCGCGCGAATTTTGGCCTTTTCCCCTGCGTCTGCTCCTCGACGATGCCCAAAACTTAAAAAATGCGTGCCAGGCCGTTCCATCAAAGCCGGGGTAGTGATAAACTTTGATTGCGCGTGTTGCGCCCAGTGTGAGTACTGATTTGTTAAAGCAACCTCAGTTGCGGATAAAATCTTTGGCAGTGTTTCCATGATTGCTTCGTAATTTCCGTTTATCCGTAACTTGGCCAAGCAGGCCCTGCATGGGCCTTTGGAACGGGTAATGAATAACCTTTTGTGGTTTTTGATCCTGGTTATTGTCGTTGTTTTAGGTTGGCGTGGGTGGCGCTATTGGCGGGAACGTAAAGCGCTTCAGCAGCGCGCGCAGGTTGAAGACGCGCTCAAGTATTTACTGGAGCGCGAGATTGAAAGCCATCCGCCCACGGTGGAAGCCCTGGCCGGCGCGCTGCACTTGCCGCGGGGCAAGGCCCTGCGTTTGGTTGAGGAAATGGAAGCTCGCGGCCTGGTGAGTACCCGGGGCACCGCGTTGGCACTGACCCCCGAAGGCCGCCAGTGGGCGTTGCATGTGTTGCGCGCCCATCGCCTGTGGGAGCGTTATCTGGCTGATGAGGCGCGGCTTCCACTGGAGCAGGTGCACCGTGAGGCGCACCGCTGGGAGCATGGCATCACGCCTGAAGCGTTGGACCATTTGGAAGCCCACTTGGGGCACCCTCGCTTTGACCCCCACGGCGATCCCATCCCCCGGCGAGATGGCTTGCCCCCCAAACCCCAGGGAACACCCCTGACGGCCTGGCCGCTGAACACCCCAGGCGTGATTACCCATTTGGAAGATGAACCACCCCGAGCCTTCAAGCAAATCCTCGAAGCCGGTTTGCGGTTAGGCCAGCAGGTGATGGTGCAGGCTGTCACGCCTGAAGGTTTGCGTTTGTCAGATGGCCAGCGGGAATACGTCCTGCCCCCTGCCGTAGCCGCCAATGTGTATGTTGCCCCGCCAGAAGAAGCCGCGTCCCCGCCGCCGGACGTGGTGCCACTGAGCCAGGTGCCCGACGGACAGCCTGCCGAGGTCGTTGCCATTGCCCCTTGGATGCAGGGCTTTACCCGACGGCGTCTGATGGATTTGGGGCTGACGCCGGGAGCTGAGGTTGTGCCGGTCTTGCGTCCGTTTTTTGGCGACCCGCGGGCCTATCGGGTGCGGGGCACCACCATTGCGCTGCGGGAAGATCAGGCCGCGGCAGTGTGGGTGCGGCCTAAAAAGGCTTCGACCCAAGCCGCTGTTGCGGCTTCCCGTGCTTTGGAATGAGGAACAATGCCTGCGTCTTGTGCTACCTGCCCTGTGCAGACCCAATTGGCCCAAATGGGCATTGACATCGGCGATTACGATCACGTGGTTGCTTTGGCTGGCAATC
>JAADCW010000188.1 GCA_013154225.1 Chloroflexota bacterium | reverse complement strand
TCTGGATGGCCTGCGACCTGCGTAACATCTCATGCAAACCCGTTTTACAAGAGTTCCAGTTGTTGCGCAACTTTTGTGTCAGGTAGCCAGAAAATCATCAAGCCCAGGCCACGGCACAAAAAAGCCCCTGCAAATGCAGGGGCTCATCACAGCAATTGAACGGGGATAGGGTTACAGGTCTTTGGCCATCTTCGCGGCCAGGTCGGCCACACGGCAGGAGTAACCCCATTCGTTGTCGTACCAAGAAAGGATCTTGATCAGGCGGCCGCCAATGACCTTGGTGTTGTCCGCATCCACAATCGAGGAGCGGGGGTCGCCCTTGTAGTCGGAAGAAACCAAGGGCTCGGTGGAGAAGCCCAAAATGCCTTTCATGGGGCCTTCGGCCGCGGCCTTGAGGGCCTCGTTGACCTCTTCCACGGTGACGTCTTTTTCCACCTCAGCCACAAAGTCAATCAGCGACACGGTGGAAGTCGGTACGCGGATGGAGATCGCGTCGAACTTGCCTTGCAGTTCCGGCACTACCTTGCCCAGGGCTTTGGCCGCACCAGTGGTGGTGGGGATGATGTTGATGCCCGCGGCGCGAGCGCGGCGGAAATCCTTGGGGTGCGCCAAATCCAAAATGCGCTGATCGTTGGTGTAGGAGTGCACCGTGGTCATCAAACCCTTGACAATGCCAAAATTGTCGTTGACGACCTTGGCCACAGGCGCCAAGCAGTTGGTGGTGCAGGAAGCATTGGAAACGACGTCGTGCTTCGCGGGGTCGTACAATGTATCGTTCACGCCCAGCACCACGGTAATATCTTCGTTCTTGGCCGGTGCGGAAATGATCACCTTCTTTGCGCCGCCGTGCTCAATGTGCGAGCGCGCGCCAGGATCGGTGGCCGCATCGCGGAACACACCGGTGGATTCCACCACAATATCCACACCCAGATCCTTCCAGGGCAGTTTGCGCGGGTCGCGTTCAGCAAACACCTTGATGCGGTGCCCATTGACCACCAGGTCGCCATCCACCACTTCCACCGAGCCTTCAAAGTGGCCGTAGTTGGAGTCGTGAGCAAAGAGGTAAGCGTTCATCTCAGGGGGGAACAAATCGTTGATTGCCACCACTTCCAACTCATCGCCGTGGCGTTCCATGATGGCTTTCAATACCTGGCGCCCAATGCGTCCAAAACCATTGATGCCAACTCGCACTGTCATCTTCAACCTCCGTTATGGGGAAATTTTGCGCGGTACTTCACAATTTTCATTTCTATCATACCATACGGTGCAGATTAGAGTATGTGATTTTTATAAGAATGCGGAATTCAACCCAATGGGCCGGTGCGCTCCTCCAGCAAGCGCATCAAAGTGTGCGCCAACGCGTCTGCATTGTGACGGGCAGGATGCTCAGGGTCGCTCAGCGGTGCAGCATGGACGGGGTAAGGCAAGGGCTTATCAGGCGCGACCCGCACCCATTGCACGCCCTCCGGCAACGTGCCGTGCATCGCGTTGTTGACCAGCACCAAGTCAAACAGCCCTTCGCCCACGTGGGCTTCCAGCGCGGCAATGTGATCCTGGCACGAAAAGCCATCGGTTTCCCCAGGCTGAGTTGCCACGTTGCACACATACACCCGAAACGCCCGCGTCGCGCGCAACGCCGCGGCGATATCGGGCACCAGCAAATTGGGCAGAATGCTGGTGTAAAGGCTACCCGGGCCAACCACCACCATATCCGCAGCCAAAATGGCTTGAATGGCCTTAGGGAATGCAGGGGGATGCTCAGGTTCCAGCCACACCCGACGGATGCGCCCCGGCATTTCGGGAATGCGGCTTTCTCCAACCACCCGCACACCCGCGCTTTGATGAGGTAGTTCTACCTCAGCCGCGAGGTTGACTTGCCGCAGTGTTGCTGGCAGCACCCGGCCATGCACCGAGAGCACCCGCCCTGATTCCGCGATGGCCTCTTCAAAACTGCCCGTAATGGCACTCAGGGCAGAGATAAACAGGTTGCCAAAGGCGTGGCCATCCAATTCGCCGCCGCCATCGGCAAAACGATATTGGAAAAGTTGTGTCAGCAAGGCCTCATCGTTGGAAAGGGCGGCCAAACAATTGCGAATATCGCCCGGCGGCAATACGCCCAGGGAACGCCGCAAGCGCCCTGAGGAACCGCCATCGTCGGCTACAGTAACTACCGCGGTGATGTTGTGGGTGTATTTCTTCAAACCACGCAACAACGTCGCAAGACCGTGCCCACCACCGATAGCCACCACGTGCGGCCCTCGCTCCCGCAGGCGATACGCCGCGATGGTCTCCACCACCGGCTTCCCTGGCCGCAGGAATGGCGCCAACAAAGAACGGCTCAGCCCCCACAAACCCCAGGCCATGATGCCAAAGCCTATGCTGCCAAAAATCAAGGCCCGCAACCAGCGCGGCAAAAACCGCAACGAAGCCGCAGAAAGCAGGGGAAGCCACCAGGTATCCGGCGCGGTGCGGTAAACGTTGAGCAACAGCACCGCCAGCCCCAACCCGATAAACATGTTGCCCAAAATAATAAGCCCTAACCAGCGCTTGACACCCAGCCCTGGTTTGAGCCATTGTTCCATCTGACGGCGAAAATTGATTTTGCGCATCGTGCGTCCGTTTTTTCAAAAGAATTAGTGGGCGTGCACGTGGCCGTCACCGCGGTCGGGCGGCCCCAAATAGCGGGCCAACGGTCCCAAACGGTCATGATACAAAGCCAAAGACACAGCCAGCAAATTGGTCAACGGCACCGCGGCAATCAAGCCCAACGAGCCTACCATCATGCTCACGATTTCCTGCGCCACAAACTCATAATTGAGCACCTGGAGGGCATTTTCGTTGGTCACATAAAACAGCAAGAGCATGGGCAGCACGCCGCCGGTATATGCCAGCACCAGGGTGTTGACCGTTGCAGCCACATGGTCACGACCCACCTGCATGGCACGGCGATAAAGCGGGCGGAAAGGCATCTGCGGATCAGTGGCATGGAGTTGGAACACCACCGAGGCCTGGGTAATGGCCAAATCGTCCAACACACCCAACGCGCCGACCAGCATTCCTGCAAGCACCAGCCCCCGCAGGTCAATGTTGACCGCGGAAAACTGCACTAAATACAGGGCATCCTCACTGCCAAAGCCAGTCAGGCGGGTAAGGTTGACAAAATATTGGGCCAACAGCCCGGTCACCACCAGGGCCAGCAAAATGCCAATCACCGCGGCATGGGTTTTCAACGTCCAGCCATAAATCAGATAAAGGGTCACGGCCAACAGCACTGCGGAACCCAACACCGTCACAGCCACAGGGTCATGGCCTTTGAGGATCTGCGGCAAGATAAAGCCAAAAATCACCGCAAAACTAAAGGCCATCCCCAACAGACCTCGCACGCCTTTCCAGCCCCCAATCAGGATGCTCACTGTGGCAAACACCACAAAGAGCCAAAACATGGGCTTGAGGCGCACAAAGTCCATGAAATAGACCACCAACTGCCCATCAGGACGCTTGAGCACGTTAACCAGAATTTCATCCCCCACTTTGAGGCGCATATCCGAGGGCAGCGTCTGCCGACGGCCAAAATCCATATCCAGCACTGTGCCGGCCAAAGGGCCATCTAACAAACGGATACGCACGCGTTGATAGGTTTGCTCGTGCTCGCCCAAGGTGATGGTGCCGCTTTCCAGGATGGCCTCCACCTTGGCCCGATAGACCCGCCCCTGATAATCCACAGCCTCAGGGGCTTGCGCCATTGCGGTGGCCGTGGGTGTGGGGGTGGCCGCAGTCTCAGCAGGGCGCCGAAAGAGCCACACAAAAACCACAATTTCCAGCAGCACCAACCCAGCCGCCACCAAGCCCCACTTCCACCAAGGCCAGTGCGGACGATGAGAAGCGTCAGGCCGCGCATCATGAGACGGTTGTACCGACATCGGCCCTCCTGGGGGGATGCAGTGCCAACGTCAACGGCCAACAGAAAGCCGCTCGGCGTTGACAGCCGAGAGGCCTAAAGCATGCATCTGCGCCTGCACGGACGTGACGTCGTAAGCCACACGGCGCCAGGTCCACTGGTGGGTTTCTGTATCGTACAAAGCATAGGCAGCACGCGGATCGCCATCGCGCGGCTGGCCTACAGAGCCGGGGTTCAAAATGGCGCGCGGGTGCAGGGGGCACGTCTTTCCGGGCTCAGCCGGATACCCTTCAGTGTGTCCATCCTCTCGCTGCCAGCGCACCGGCTGGTGGGTGTGACCGACAAAACAGAAATCGGTCTCGAAATGTTGGAACGCTCGGTGGGCTAATTCTGCCGAAAGCAGATATTCGGTAATGGGCGCTCGCGGGCTACCATGCACCAGGGTCACGTGTTCCATCACAATTTGCTCAGGAAGCTGGCTCAAAAAGGCCACGCTTTCCGCGGTGAGGTGTCCCTGCGTCCAGACAATCAGTTTTTGGGCCTCGGTATTGAACCAATTGATGCTCATTTTGCCCAGCACTGCGGCATCGTGGTTGCCCAACACACAGCGCAAATTGGGCAAAGCCTTCACCCGAGCAACGCACGCGTTGGGTTCCGGGCCGTAGCCCACCAAATCGCCCAAGCACCAATAAGCATCCGCGGGGCCGGCATCTTTCAGCACAGCCTCCAGCGCGGCCAAATTGCCATGAACATCAGAAAAGACCACGACGCGCATCAGGCATCCTCCGCCTGGGGCAAATTCTCAGGGCCGAATGAAGCCGGAAGCAAGGCTTCCAGGGTGGTATCCAGCAAAATTTTGCCTTGGCCGTCCACCACCAGGACCTCCAAATCCAGGCCAAACTCGGCCAAAACCTGACGACACGCGCCGCAGGGTGTGCCGCCATTGTCGGTCGCGACCACAATGGCGGTAAATTTCCGTTCGCCTTCAGAAACCGCTTTGAACACAGCCACCCTTTCGGCGCACATCCCCGAAGGGTAAGCCGCGTTTTCCACATTGACGCCGGTGTACACTTTGCCGCTCTCGGTCAGCAGCGCCGCGCCCACAGGGTAATGGGAATACGGCGCATAAGCATGACGGCGCACTTCCAGCGCCTGGGCAATCAATTGCTTGCGGGTGTTGTCATCCATGATGAAGCCTCGCAGAAAAAGATGAACTCGCGTCTTTGCACAACGAACTCAAGCCGCGGCGGCATCCGCACTGACTTCAGCAGCCAGCCGCCGGGCATGGACCAGGACAATCCGCCGCTGGTCCACTTTGCGAATGGTAAAGAGGAAGCCATCAAGGCGGATTTCTTCGCCTTCAGCGGGCATGTGCCCGGTTACACTGAGCAGCAAACCGCCCAATGTGTCCGCATCGTCTGAGGGGAATTCCGTGCCCAGGGCTTCGTTGATGTCGTCAATATCTGCCCGGCCACTGAGCAGGTACTCGTCTGGCCCCAGAGGGCGAATATCCAGCGGCTCCTCTTCCAGGTCGTATTCGTCCTGAATCTCGCCGATGATCTCTTCCACAATATCTTCCAGGGTGACCAGGCCGGCAATGCCGCCGTATTCGTCCACCACCAGGGCCATGTGCATCCGCCGCCGCTGCATTTCAGCCAGGAGTTCGTCCACCTTCTTGGCTTCGGGCACAAAGTAGGCCTCACGCAGCAAACTACGCAGAGGGCGTTGTTCCTCAAGGCCCGCGCGCCAAACGGGCAACAGATCCTTGGCATAGAGCAAGCCTACGATGTTGTCAATCTTTTCCTCAAACACCGGTAGGCGCGAGAAGCCCGTTTTGATGAACAAATCCGTGGCTTCGGGCAGGGGTGTGTTCACTTCCACGGTCACCATGTCAATGCGCGGCACCATGATTTCCCGCACCAGGGTATCGCCAAAGCGCACGATGGAACGCAGCATCTCGCGCTCTTCCTGCTCCAGCCGCCCTTCCTGCAAATTGGCCTGGAGCAAAGCCTGCAGGGTTTCGTCGTTGAGCAGCCAGTCCGATTCCTGGTGGGGGGAAATCAAGCGGTCGAAGGGGGCAGCCAGGGAAGTCATCCGCTGGGCCCAGGGGATAGCCCAACGCACCGCGGCCGGGCGCCCGCGCAAAGCCGTATCCAACAGCCATTCTGCCGCGCCAATGACCACGGCCACGCCCAGAAGGGTTGCCAAAAGTTCCCACGGTGCGGCCAGGGAAAGGCGCCCCGTGCGCAGGCCCAAGTAGAGCAAACCCGCGGCCATGAGGAAATGCGCCAACAGCATCCCCAACTGCACCAACAACCGCAGGGGGTCACGACGCCGCAAAATTTGAAGCAGGCGGTGGAACGATTCTTTATCGGCCTCTCGGAGCCGAATCAAATCTTTGAGGGAAAGCCGAAGCACACAAGCCCGCACCGCGGCCAGGGTAAGATCCAAGGCCAGAATCAACCCTAACAGGTAAATCACCCATAACTCTGTTTCGTCCATAAGCCCTTGTATCCTCGCTGTGTTATTTCTTCTCCAATTTTCGGATCACCCGTGCAGGCACGCCCACAGCCAGGCTGTAGGGCGGGACGTTCTTGGTGACCACCGCGCCTGCGCCGGTGCGAGCGCCTTCGCCAATTTCCAAAGGTGCGACAAGCATGGTGTCGCTCCCGATAAACGCGCCTTTGCCAATTTTGGTGGGGTGTTTGCGCTCGCCGTCGTAGTTGCACGTGATGGTGCCCGCACCAATGTTGACGTCTTCGGCAATGGTCGCGTCGCCAATGTAGGAAAAATGCCCCATTTTCACGCCTGGGCCGAGGTAGGAATTCTTGACCTCGCCAAAATTGCCCATGTGCACGCCTTTGGCAAGATGTGCGCCTTTACGCAGATGGCCGAAGGGGCCGATGTCCACGTCGTCTTCCACCACCGCGTGCTCCAACACCGAGGCCACAATGCGGCAGCGGTTGCCGATGCGGGTGTCTTCCACAATGGTGTTGGGGCCAATTTCGCAGTCCTCGCCAATGACGGTTTCCCCGCGCAGGTAGCAATCGGGCCAAATCACGGTATCTTGCCCCAGGCGCACGGTGGGTTCGATGTACGTGCGGTCGGGGTCAATCAGGGTCACGCCCGCGGTCATCCACGCGCGGTTGATGCGGCGCTGGAGTGCGGCCGCGGCCTCGGCCAGATGCACCCGGGTGTTCACGCCAATGGCCTCGGTGGGATCTTCCAGCCGCAGGGCTTGCACCGAGCGGCCTTCCGAAACGGCCAGCCCCACCAAATCGGTGAGGTAATATTCGCCCTTGGGTGAAAGGGGCAGTTTGGGCAGGGCGTCCCACAGCCACGCGGCATCGAAGCAATACGCGCCCACGTTGAGTTCCCGAATGCGCTTTTGCTCTTCGGTCGCGTCGGCTTCTTCCACAATGGCCTGCACCCGCCCGTCGGGGAAGCGCACCACCCGGCCAAAGCCGCGCGGGTCGTCCACTTCCACAGTAAGCATGGTGATGGGGCCAGCATGCTCCCGCTGGGCATCCAGCAGGCTTCGCAGGGTGTCTGCGGTCAACAGGGGCATATCGCCGTTGGAAACCAGCACCCAGCGGACGCCTTCCGGCACGGCCTGACGTGCGGCTTGCACCGCGTGGCCGGTGCCCAAAGGCGGATCTTGCAGGGCAAAATCGGCCTGGTCGGCAAAGGCTGTTTGCACAGCCTCAGCCCCGTGGCCGACCACAACCACCGGGCGGGCGCCCGTGGCTTCTTGCATGGCTTGCAGGGCATACGCCAACATAGGCTGCCCCAACAGCGGATGGAGCACTTTAGGGGTTTTGGATTTCATTCGTGTGCCCTTGCCCGCGGCAAGGACAATGCCCACAACCGTTGGTTTCATGCAGTCACCTCGTTGGGGGTGGGAGTATCTTCCAGCGGCACCACTTGCACAATAGCCCGGGAAAGCATGGTAAACGCGGTCAGCAGTTCACGCTGGAGCGCGTCGGCCTGGGCGTGGGCCTGTTCCAGCGGCATTTCGGCAGGCAGTGCGCAGCGTACCGCGGCGGTCATGTGGGTGCCGCTTCGCCGCAAATCCACATGCTGAATTTGCCCGTTGGGGCAGTGGGAAGCCGCGAACTGCCGCGCCTCTTCGGCCAGAGCTGCATCGCCTTCTTGAGCAGGCAACACCTGGGCCGGCAGCGGCTCAAGATGGGCCACGATTTCGCGCAAAGCCGGAATTTCAGCTTTGGCCCGTTCGGTAAATGCCTGGGCCTGGCGATGGGCTTCGCCCAAGGTGGCCTCGCCAGGGAATTCCAAATGCATTTCTGCCGTGTAGCCTTCGCCGTCAGGCAAGGTACTGATGTGCACCTCGTGGATGCCCAGCCCCAGGCCATCAGCTACCCGTCGCAGGCGGCTGGTCAGGTCAGCCCAGGGGGAAACCGCCTCATTGGCCTCCGCGGGTTCCACATGTACCAGGGCTTCTACCACGCCGGGCACTTCGGACTTGATGCGCGTTTCCACCTCGTGCGCCAGCGCGTGGGCTTGCTCAGTGCCCATGCCAGGCGGCACGTGAATGTGCAAATCCACAAAAGCCGCAGTGGGCTTCCCTCGGGAGCGGATATTGTGGGCATCCAGCACGCCCGGCACGGTCATGGCCACCTTGGCCACGGTGTCAGGGTCCACAATAGAGGCGTCGGTGAGATACTGCGCGGCTTCCACCAGAATTTCCCACGCGGTGCGCACAATAAGCACCGCAATGAGCAAAGCCACAATGGGGTCAAGCCAATGCAACCCCATGCGGACACCAATCAAGGAAGCCACCACCGAGGCCGTGACCCACAGGTCGCTCTTGGTGTGGGCAGAGTCGGCCAGCAGAAGTTCCGACTGCCAGCGCTTACCCTGGCGGCTTTCCCACCACACCACACCCAAATTGACAACAAACGCCACGGCCATCAGATAAAGCGCAATGGGTTCCACCGTGGGCACACCATGCCGCCAGTGGTCAATGGCCTGCATGGCAATTTCGCCCGCGGCCAGCATCATCAACACGCCGATGAACAGCGCGCCCAGAGTTTCAAAACGCTGGTAACCGTAAGGGTGCTTTTCGTCTGCGGAACGCTCGGCCAGGCGCAGCATCGCCAGGCTGATGAGGTTGGAAGAAGCATCCACCAGGGAGTGGAAGCCGTCAGCCACCACCGACAACGCGCCAGTGGCCAAGCCCAAGGTGATTTTGAGCGCGGTTACCACCAGGTTGAGGAAAAGCACAATCCACAAAGTACGGCGGACCGCTTCGTTACGTTCTGAAGAATGAAGCGATGAGGTCATGATCTCTTTCTCACGGCGTAGGCGTAGGAGTAGGCGTAGGCGTTGGCGTAGGCGGCGGCGTCGGGGTAGGCGTCAGTGTGGGCGTTGGTGTCGCGGTTGGAAGCGGCGTCGGGGTAGGCGTCGCCGTAGGTGTTGGTGTGGGGGTCGGCGTCGGTAGTTGGAAGGTGACCTTGATTTCACGGATAGCATAATTGAGGTCGCCTTCGGTGCTGTGCATGTAAATGCGGATTTTGATTGGCTCTTGAGGCAGGTGGTCCCAATCCCAAAAATCCAGTACATGCCACGTCAGGGCTTTGTCAGGATTGGGGAAGGGCGACTTGCTCTTGAAGATGCCAATCCATTTCTTTCGTTCAGGCCGCCAGACATCAATGCGGAAATCTTTGAAGTTTTTGGTCGCGTCAGCCTGCACGATGAAATCCACATCTTCGGATGTGATTACAGTGCCATCGTGGGGATACACAAACTCAATGATGGGACGCGGGTCCGATTTGGTGCATTCCCGATCGGGGGTGAAAATCACCGGGTTTTTGAAGCCCATCTTGGCCGCCCAAGCACGGCCGTCTTTGGATTC
>JAADCW010000020.1 GCA_013154225.1 Chloroflexota bacterium | reverse complement strand
TCCTCACTCCAGCGAAACTGGAAACAAAATTGAGCAGGGCGTTCCTCGCCACGAGGCACGCCCTGCATCTCGCGTTTGTTTAGTCGTCCATATGCTGGATGATCGCGTCACCGAACTCGGAACATTTGAGCAAGGTCGCGTCGTCCATCAGCCGATGGAAGTCGTAGGTCACGGTCTTGGCCTTGACCGCACCGGTGATGCCCTTCCAGATCAAATCGGCCACCTCATCCCAACCCATGTAGCGGAACATCATCTCACCCGAGAGGATGACCGAACCAGGGTTGACTTTGTCCAGGTCTGCGTATTTGGGTGCAGTCCCGTGGGTGGCCTCGAAAATGGCGTGGCCGGTGTCGTAGTTGATGTTCGCGCCCGGGGCAATGCCCATGCCGCCGATTTGCGCGGCCAGCGCGTCCGAGAGGTAGTCGCCGTTCAGGTTCATGGTGGCCAAGACGTCAAATTCCCGTGCGCGGGTGATGGTCTGCTGGAAGACGATGTCGGCAATGGTGTCTTTGATGAGCAGCTTGGACTTCCACTTGCCATCACCGTGGGTCGGCCACAGTTTCAGCGCGTCTTTCACCTCTTGGATCACTTCCTGCTTCTTGTCCGGGGGCAGCATGTTGAAGCCCGGCTCAATCATGCGAGCGTTTTCTTCGTCGCTCAGGTTGGGGTTCTTTTCCTTGTTGCTCAGAATCCACGATTCGCGCTCGGTCACGATTTCATTGCGGAATTCGCGCTTGGCCAGGGCATAGCCCCAGTTGCGGAACGCGCCTTCCGTGAACTTCATGATGTTGCCCTTGTGCACCAGGCTGAGGCGCTTGCGGCCGTTGGCCAAAGCCCACTTGATGGCCGCGCGCACCAGGCGCTCGGTGCCTTCCTTGGACACCGGCTTGATGCCAATGCCCGAGGTGTCGGGGAAGCGCATCTTGGCATACTCTTCCGGGAAGTTCTCTTTGAAGATGTCCATGAACTTCTTCCACTCGGGCGTGCCCATTTGGAATTCAATGCCCGCGTAGATGTCTTCGGTGTTTTCCCGGAAAATCACCATGTCCACGTATTCGGGGTGCTTCACAGGCGAAGGCACACCATCCACGTATTTCACAGGCCGCTGGCAAACGTACAAATCCAGCGCCTTGCGCAGTGCAACGTTCAACGAGCGAATCCCGCCACCAATCGGGGTGGTCAACGGGCCCTTGATGCCCACCAAATATTCGCGGAAGGCCTTAATGGTCTCTTCGGGCAGCCATTCACCAAACTTGTTGTACGCTTTCTCGCCCGCGTACACTTCCATCCAGTAGATCTTGCGCTTGCCCTTATAAGCCTTCTCCACCGCGGCGTTGAAGACCCGCACCGACGCGCGCCAAATATCGCGCCCCGTGCCATCGCCCTCGATAAAGGGGATAATCGGATTGTCAGGGACGATTAACTTATCGCCCGGCTTGGTGATTTTGGCACCGCCTTCCGGCACCTCGATGATTGTGTAGCCCATACGCGTATCTCTCCTTTATGCTTGAATTTTCTCCAAGGGGTTGCCCACGAGAAGGCCAAATGGCCTAATATAACGCTTTCCATTATAGCATTGCCTGCCAGCATTCGGGAGTGACAATCGTCACAAAGCCGCTCTTAAGGAAAGCGCGGTAAAATCACACCATGCGACGTTGGCGGTTATTCCTCACAAATTTTGTCCTTATACTCATTCTAACGCCTTTCCTCACCCAAAGCCAACTGCCACCGGGCGATCAAATGGCGCGCATTCACGCGTTTACCCGCCCGCTGGAATTCGACTACACCTCATGGCTGTGGCACGCCTGGGAGACCAAAATTGCCTTCGGCACCATGGGCGCTGAACGACGGGTGGATCCTGCCACTGACCGCCAAATTGTGCTGGATTATCTGGACCTGATGGGCGACATCAACCGCAACGAAGCCCGCCTGCGCGATGCGCTGGCAGACCCCAACGGTGTGGATGAGGCCAAAGTCAACGCTCTGCGGGAACAACTTGCCAAAGATTACGACCGCCGCACCTGGTTGGCGCCCCTGGCCGAGCAGGTGCTCCAAGCCCAAATCAGCGCGGTTCTGGCCGAAAATGGCCTGGGGTTGGGCGGACAACCCATGCCCCCTGTGCTTTACCGCACCACCCCGGTGCCTATGGCGCTCATCGTCTCCCCGCGCACGGAAATTCGCCAAATTGCCAACATCTCTCTGGAACCCAACCTCACCCTGGAACAGCAAATCCGCCTGGAAGACGAAGTAGCCCAGGCCCTGGACGTTTCCACGTTGGTCGTACCCATTGGCGGGGTAGGCGTATATCCAACCATGGTCATGCAGACCGACAACCTTCCCTGGCTGGTGGAAACCATCGCGCACGAATGGACCCACAACTATTTGGACTGGCATCCCTTGGGGCTTCACTACGACACCAGCCCAGCCCTGCGCACCATGAACGAAACCACGGCCAGCATTGTGGGCAAGGAAATCGGCCGGATGGTGCTGGAACAATACTACCCCGACAAAGTGCCCCCACCTCCCCCACCGCCATCCACCCAAACCCAAAACAACACCCAAAACAATCCACCCGCGTTTGACTTTCGGGCAGAAATGCGCAAAACCCGCGTGCATGTAGATGAACTTTTGGCCGAAGGCAAAGTAGAAGAAGCCGAGGCCTACATGGAACAACGCCGTCGCTTCTTCTGGGAACACGGCTACCACATCCGCAAACTCAACCAGGCCTACTTTGCTTTTTACGGCGCGTATGCCGCCAGCCCTGGCGGGGCCGCTGGGGAAGATCCAGTGGGCGCGGCAGTGCGCCAACTGCGGGCCGAAAGCCCATCGGTCGCGGCTTTCCTCAAACGCATTGCCTGGATGTCTTCATACGAAGACCTGCAAAAAGCCTTGGGGGAGAAGAAATAGCGCCCTGGGATTTTGAGAACGCAAATTAGCGCGAGCAACAAAAAGAGGAAAACGCCTTTCGAGAACGCAACTGTGTAAGAAAAACTGATTACCTGACACAAATCGATGTTATTGCAAGCCCGTCTGGTTTTGAGGCCCACGAGCGTCCCTCCTCTCCCTTTGGGAGAGGGGAGAAAGCCGCTCTCTGTTGTTGGTCTGGATGGCCTGCGACCTGCGTAACATCTCATGCAACCCCCTTTTACAAGAGTTCCAGTTGTTGCGCAAAGCCAGTAAAAAACAGCCTGCCGATGGGCAGGCTGTTTGCGGATGATTTGAGCACGCAAGGGCGTTATGTGTAACGCGGCGGGCGCTTTTCCAAAAAGGCTTGCACACCTTCGTGGTGCTCCGGCGTGCGGCCTGCAATGTCCTGAATGTGAGCCTCGTAATCCAGCACGGCTTCCAGATGAGGCATGATCGCCCGGTTGAAGGCCCGCTTGGTCAAACCCAAGGCCGTCAAAGGGCCGGCCGCGAGTTCCTGCGCCCAAGCCAACGCCTCTTCGTGCAGACGCTCCGCGGGCACCACGCGGTTTACCACGCCCCAGGCCAGGGCTTCTTCCGCCCCAAAAGGCTTATTCGTAAAGGCATACTCGGTTGCGCGACCCAAGCCCATCATCAAGGGCAACAACAACGAAACCCCAGAATCAGGCGCCAGACCAATACCCGAAAAACCCACCAAAAACTGTGTCCCCTCCGCGGCAATGCGCAAATCGCACGCCAACGCCACCCCCAACGCGGCCCCGGCCACCGCGCCATGCAGGGCCGCAAGCACGGGCTTTTCCAACCGCCGCAATTGCAAAATCAAAGGATTGTAAGTCACCTGCAGGTGGTGGCGCAAAGATTCGCCTTCAACGGCTTGAAGTTCGGTCAAATCTTGCCCCGCGCTAAAAGCCCGCCCATTGGCGTTGAGCAACACCGCGCGGACGTCTTTTTCACGGGCGGCTTGTGCCAGGGCTTTTTGCAAGGCAACGGTGAGATCGTGCGTAAACGCATTGACTTTAGGGCGGTTGAGGGTCAGCACCATCACCGCCCCTTCACGGCTGACGTGCAACGGCGAATCCATGAACACCTCCTAAAAAACTATCCGCAGTGCGGGTTAGTGCGTTGTGTTGGCCGCGACCTGGGCCATAGAGCAAAAAGACGCCCCCGAAGGGGCGTCGCATGGGTCAAAACAAGATGTTACAGGTCGAGGTGAAGACCAGTGGCAAAGTCCTGGTCGTCGTCTTCCATCTCCTCGGCATCGTCATCGTCTTCCTCGGGCACATCCCCCAACGTGTCGTGCAGCATATCCCAGAGGGCATCGGTCAGATCATCATCGCTGGGGCCATCTTCCGCGTCTTCGTCCACAAACTCATAAGACACTTCCAAATCCGGATCATCCACCATCACCCAGAGGCGAAGCACATCGGCATCGTCAATCTGGCTGTAATGGGCAGCCACAATGGGCACCCGCTGGATCAAACCATCCATCCCTCGGAATTCCAAATGAATGGGCTCTCGCTGGCGCCAGGCCCGGTAACAGCGTTCAATCAACGCAGGGCCGTTCAGCGCCCGCACCTGGGTCACAGCAATGCGTGGCGGACGGGGGCTTTCGACCAACGAAAACACCCATTCGTCCATTGCGACCTCAAAAGTGGGCGGCGGCCCTTCGATAATCGTAATCTTTCGCTCGTCCATAGTCTTCTTCCTGAAACAGGAATTGCTCCTGATATGGGCTAATCATACCACAAAACCCTGCCTTGAGCGCTTTTTTGGGTCAAGGCCAAATGCCGCAGCAAACGGTTTCCCTTATTTTTTCTCAGGAAGCCCGGCGACCAAAAGGATCAAGTCGTTGACGTTGGTCTGCGTGGGGCCGGTCTGCAAGAGCCCGCCAACCTGCTTCCAAAACGGGTATGCATCGTGGCGTGTGAGTGCTTCCCAAGGGGAAAGCCCCAGAGCCTGGGCCTGAGCCAAAGTATCACCCGTGGCCACTGCCCCGGCCGCGTCGGTGGGGCCATCGGTGCCGTCGGTGGCAAAGGCCACCAGCCAAACATCTTTCAAGCCAGCCAAAGCCGGTACCGCGGCCAAGGCAAGTTCCTGATTGCGCCCGCCCAAGCCATAATCTTCGCCCAGGGTGACGGTGGTTTCACCGCCCCAAATCAAACAAGCCGGCTTTGGGAGAGGATGCTGATGCCGCGCCATCTCTTGAAGCACAGAGACCAACACCTTCCCGACTTCGCGGGCTTCCCCTTGCAATGTGGTTGTGGCAATTTCCGCGGCAAACCCTTCTGTGCGCGCCTGGGTCAGCGCAGCCTCCGCGGCCAAGCGCAAATTACCCACCACCCGATGATGCACTCGCGCAAAGAAAGGCGCATCGGGCTTGGGTGTTTCAGGCACCTCGCCCCGTAAGCCGCGCTGGAGCAAAGCCCGCACCCTGGCAGGCACGCGGTCGGTCAGTTGGTAGCGGCTCAAAACCTGCCAAGCATCGGCAAACGTGGTGGGATCGGGCACGGCTGGCCCCGAGGCAATGGCATCCAGGGGATCACCCAAAACATCGGAAAGCACCAGGGCAATGACCCGCGCGGGCGCGGCGGCTTGGGCCAAACCGCCCCCTTTGATGCTGTCCAAATGTTTGCGCACGGTGTTGATTTCTTCGATGGTTGCGCCCGAAGCCAAGAGCAATTGGGTGGTGCGCTGAAGATCGGCCAGGGTCAAAGGCAGGCGAGGGGCTGTCACCAACGCCGAACCGCCGCCCGAAATCAACACCAGCACCGCGTCGTCCGGGGTGAGGCCTTCCAACGCGGCAAAAATCGCAGTCGCGCCGCGCTGACTGCCAGCATCAGGCACAGGGTGGCCGGCTTCGATCACCCGGAAACGCGGCAATTGCCCTGAGGCATGCCCCCGCTTGGTAACCACCACTCCTCGGGCGATGCGGTTCCCAAGCACATCAGCCGCGGCTTTGGCCATGGGGAAAGCGGCCTTACCCAAGGCCACCACAACCCAACGCTTGGCTGAGGCCAGGGCTTCTTGGGTTTCCGCGTCGGGGGAACGTAGGGCTTGGGCTACCGCGCGGTATGGGTCCACCGCCTCCAATGCGGCGGTCAAAATGCGCTGAATGGGCTGGGGCAAAGGTACAGCACCGAGCATACGCGCTCCTTACTCGCGCGACAGCCTTACCGCGGCCTCACGCCAAAACGTCGTGCGCAAAGGCCTGCAGAGCTTGAGCAACGGCATCGGGCTGTTCAAGCATCACCATGTGTCCGGCATCAGGCACGGTCACCAGCCGGGCTTGCGGAATTTCCCGCGCCAGGCGTTCGCCATAACGCAGGGGCGTCATGCGGTCGGCTGTGCCGTGGACGACCAGGGTCGGGCAAGTAATTTCCCCCAGGGATGGCCCTACATCAAAGCGATTGCAGGCCGCGAAATCATTATAGACCACCGTATGGCGGGTTTCCAGCATACGCCGAGCAGCCAAAGTCTTGACCCGCGAGGGCGCGTTGGGGCTAAAAGCCCACCGCATGATGGTTTCCACAGCCAGGGAATAGGTGGCTTGATGGGCTGTGCTCTCCAGCAGTTTGGGATTGACGGGCAAACGCGCGCCAGTGGCCACCAGCCCCAAAGCATGCACACGCTCAGGGAACCGCAAAGCCAGCGTCAGGGCAATGGCGCCCCCCATGCTGTGCCCCACCCAAATGGCCTTTTGGAAGCCCACCGCGTCAGCCCAGGACACCAGCCGCTGGGCATAACCCTCGATGGATTGCTCCCCCACCCCTGGGGAACGGCCATGCCCCGGCAGGTCCACGGCCAGCGTCCACAGGGAAGGCAAACGCCGCACCTGGGGCGGCCAGTGCAAATAGGAACCGCCAGCACCGTGAATCAGCACCACGGGCAAAGCATCGGTCGCGTTGGCCGGGCGCAAGTCGGATTGATGATAGTAAATGTCCGCGGCTTTCGGCATGGCTGTGGCCTTTCTATGGCGCCAAACGCCCTTGTTGCAGCCGTTCGGCGGCTTCGTCGGTCAGCGGAATCCAAAGGCGGATGGTGGTGCCTTCGCCTTCGGCAGAGAAAATTTCCAGATGGCCATTGATAAGTTCCGCGCGCTCCCGCATGTTGATCATGCCCAAACTGCCGCGGTATTCGTAATTGCTGCTGACAGAGCCCAGGTTGAAGCCCACACCATCGTCTTCCACTTCCAGCAGGGCAATGTCTTCCCGAATCAGTTTGAGCCGCACCCAAATGTGGTCTGCATTGGCGTGTTTGCGCGCGTTGTTGACTGCTTCCTCGGCAATGGCAAACACCGTAGCCTGCTGGCTGGAACTCAGCCGTTCTGCGGCCTCGGGGTCCACTTCCACCAACACATTTTGGTTGTAGATTTGGTTGATTTTCTCGGCCATTGCCTCCAAGGCCGCGGCCAAGCCCTCGGTTTCCAGCACCAAGGGGCGCAGGGTAAACAGCAGATGCCGAATTTCTTTGGTGGTGTGGCGGGCTAACTCTTCGATGCGGGCCAATTCCTCTTTGGCGGCTTTGGGGTCTTTATCCATCAGGCGCTGGATGAAGTTGGCGCGCATGGCAATGGCCGCGATGGTTTGAGTCGGCCCGTCGTGCAAATCGCGCGCCAGTTTGCGCCGCGCTTCCTCTTCGACTTCGGTCAAACGCTGTTTCTCGCGTTCCAGATCGCTATAAAGGCGCGCGTTTTGGATGGCAGTGGTTGCCTGACGGCCTAAAAATTCCAAAATCTCAACTCGCTCATCCGTAAAGTAATCGGGCTCGGGATGTGCGAAAAGCAAAATGCCGTAAACGTTCAAACCGCTGGTCAGGGGATAGAGGTACACCGAACGCGTGCCGTGCAGGGCCACAATGCGGCGCAGTTCCACATCGCGGGAAGGCTCTTTGGCGGTCATGGGCTGGCGCTGGGAAACCACCCGCGCCAAAACACCGCTGGCCGCTGGCAAAGCCACCCGCATATCCGCAGGGGTGAACCGCCGCGCCGAAGCCACCTTGAGCATGCCGTGGTCGTCAAACATCATGACCGCGCACACCAAGGGTTCAGGGGGCGCGTCGGGCGGCGTCAGCGCCTTGATGGCAATATCCAACGCCAAATCTAACACCCGCTGATAGTTCAGGGTGGAGATCAGGGTCTGCGCCAGATCGTCCAGCAGGGCCAGACGCTGATGCAACTCGCGCCGCACCTGTTGGGACAGGGACTGTTTCAACTGGGCGAGGTGCTTGCGACACCTCCGACGGAAGCGCCGATTTGCGACGAAATTGCCAAGCAAGGCGCCCAGCAGGATCCCCCCTCCTATGGCGACGATGAGCAGGATGCCTGAAAGGCTGAGGGTATCGAGCCGTACCATAGTCCTATGATACTCTATTTTGGGAACATCGCAAAGCCTTAAGGCAACGATTAACAAAAAAGCACCCCAGCGCAGGAAACTGGGGTGCTGTGGTGGGCGCGAAGGGACTTGAACCCCTGACCTCGTCAATGTGAGTGACGCGCTCTAACCAACTGAGCTACGCGCCCACAGCGGGGCACATTATAGCAGAGAGGCCAGGCATTGGCAAGAGTTTTTTGGAAAAATAAATGCAGCGCCCAAATTTAGGCCAAAGCACCCAAGGCCTGAAGGTGGACGGCCTGAGCGAAGGGCAGAGCATAGCCGAAACCCGGCGTCGAAGGACGGCCAACGCGCCTCGACGCTGCCCAAGGGAGCACCTAAATGTTGAACAACGCCGAAGCGGTGAGATCTTTCTGAGGTTTTCTACAACTCGTGAGTACTCTTATCATGACCGCTCAGAGTTGTCGCCCCAACAAGCTCGGTGTACAATAAGTGCACCTTTCCCGCTCGCGGGGAGAAGAAAAAATATCAGTTGAGTTCCTTCGGGGGGACGACATGCAGCATTCATCTCTGCGTCGTATGTTCCTGCTCGGCCTGGCTGCAGTAACCTTGGCCGTGGCGATTGCTTTTGCCGCTTTGCACGGGGAAGGAGGAGAGAATGATCCCCTCTGTACACTCGGCCACTCGTTAGGGGCCTCTTCCGCCTGGGCCGGTTGTAATCCCACACAAGATCCGTACTGCCCATCGGGCTGTTGTATAGGCAAGACGCGTTATGACATCCCTACCGGCTGCGCCTGGCAGAACGGCCAATGCCGCCCCACCGGCTACGATCCGCAGACCCTGTCCTGTACCAGTGGCTGCCTGACGACCTCCGTAGCCTGCGGCGTGGTCAACGGCCAGTGCCAGTTGGTGTCCCACACTTTAACCTGTTGCACCAGCCTCCCCACCCCTACCCCACCACCCCCACCAACGCTCACGCTGGAATTCCAATGCAGCCTTTGGGGCCTCGGCGGCTGGTGCCGGGATGGTGGACAATTGAAAGCCGTTGGCACCGACCCTTCAGGCGGTACGATCACCGTCAGCGGCTCGTTGAACGACCCTGCCAATACGCCCATTGCCTGCCAGGGCACGGGTTCGTGTACGGCCATCGTCCCTCTCCCCGAAGGGCTGGGTACCGCGCAGGCCACGGCAACCTCCCGCTATGGCAAAGTCCAGGCAAGTATGGATTGGCTTTACGACCCCACCTACCCGGCTTTGCAATTTACCCTCGCCCCCAGCAGCCCGGACGGGCAAAATGGCTGGTACATCACCGCACCCACCGTCACCTTGCAAGGTAGTGACGCTACCAGCGGCATTGCATCTCTGGAAATTTCGCCCGACGGCGCAACCTGGTACCCCAGCCCCTGGACCGTGCCCGATGGGCAGTACAACCTGATCCTGCGCGCCATGGACCGCGCAGGCAACATCACCCAAACCCAGACCGCGCTTCAGGTCGATACCACCCCGCCGCAGGTCCTTTACCAAATCCCGTCGCCG
>JAADCW010000126.1 GCA_013154225.1 Chloroflexota bacterium | reverse complement strand
TGGATGGCCTGCGACCTGCGTAACATCTCATGCTAACCCGTTTTACAAGATTTCCAGTTGTTGCGCAACTTTTGTGTCAGGTAGCCAGAAAAAAACATCCCCCTACAGGGTTTCGTGGGGGATGTCGGGGACGACGATGTAGCCGTCTTCGGTTTCCGGTGCCTGGGCGAGGATCTTCTCCGGCTGAGGATAAGGCTGCCACTGGTCTTCCCGCGGCGGCGCGCTGATGTCGGGGGTGTAGGGCACACCGTGGGAAGTGATGGGCGTGTTCTCGTCCACGGGCACGGCTTCCAATTCGTGGATGGCGTCCAGTTGTTTATTGAGTTCCCGCCGCAGATAGTCGGCCTCTTCCTCGGAGAGTTCAAAGGCCGCCAATTCTACCAGGTGGTCAAACAATTCGCGGCTGATTTCTTCGCTCATGGCTCCTCCACAACGGGCAGATTACCCCAATTGTAGCACAAACGGCTGGTAAAATTAGGCCATCTCGTGCTTTTGTGAGGCCCAATTGACCGCCCCTTATCTCATCGTAGGGCTGGGGAACCCCGGCCGCGAATACGCCAAAACCCGCCACAATGCGGGCTTCCTGCTGCTCGACCACTTGGCCGAGCAATTGGGGTTTCGCTTTCGGCGGATGCAGTTCAAAGCCCTTGTCGCCGATGGCCGCTATCAAGGCCGCAAAATCATCCTGGCCAAGCCCCAAACTTATATGAACCTTTCAGGCCGTGCAGTGCGCCCGCTGATGCGCTTCTATCAGATTCCGCCTGAGCAGTTGCTGGTGGCCTACGACGATTTGGATCTGCCCTTAGGCACCCTTCGCCTCCGCCCCAAAGGGGGACACGGCGGGCACAAGGGAATGCGCTCCATCATCGAGCATCTGGGCACCCAGGAATTCCCCCGCCTGCGGCTGGGTATTGGCCGCCCACCCGGGCGCATGGATGCGGCCGACTACGTACTCCAGCCTTTTACACCCGCGGAGATGGAAGTGTTGCAAATTGCCTTTGCCCGCGGGGTAGAGGGCATCTTGCGCTGGTGGGAAGAAGGGCTCTCCGCGGCCATGAACTTTGTGAACGCGCCTGCCGAACCCTAACGCGGCACGCGCAAAAGCGTAACACAGGCGCCCTTCCTGCAGTGATGCCGTCAGGGCGTGGGGGTTGGCGTGGGTTGGGGCGTGATGGTGGGCTGGGGGGTCTTTTCGGTCTGCAGTGTGCGGCAAATAGCCCGATTTTCGCGAATAATGCCGCCCAACACCGGGTCATTTGGAAAAGCCCGCTCCACTTTATCCAACACCGGCAGGGCCTCATTACAGCGGTCCAGTGCGGCCAGCACCGAGCCGTAACTCACGTAGTAGAACCCCACGGTGCGGTCGGTCAGGGGCAGGGCCTGCACTGACACGCCCTTCAAATCGTCAAAGCCCGTAAACCGTTTGCGAATGTCGTCAATGATTTTCTGCGTTTCCTCAGGCGAACAGCCTTCAACCGCGCATTTGAGCACCGGCACCGAGCCCTCGTAGTTGCGGGCTTTGATGTAGATGATGCCGAGTTCCGCGTAGGTGTTGGGGTTGGTGGGGTCCATCAACAGCGCGCGCTCCGCGTTGCGCGCGGCAATAAAGAATTCACCCATCTGCGAATAGGTTTTGGCAATGGCGATATAGGGCGTGGGGTCATTGATGCCCAAACGCTGATTGATTTTCGCGGCCTGGGCAAAATAATCCAGGGCTTTTTGGTACAGCGCGGTGCGATATTCCGGGCTGGCCTGGGCAGAACCTGCCAGGTGGCGGTAGATTAGCCCTGTACGCAAGTAGAAAAAGGTCAGGTTCGGGGCCAAACGGATGGCTTCCTTATATTCCTTGATGGCGTTGTTATATTGCCCCAACGTTTCCAGCACCGCGGCATAAACCCGATGGGTATCCAACAAATCGGGGCCATACTGCACCGCCAGCTCGGCAAAACGGTTGGCCTGGAGCCATTTTTGCTGGTCTAACAGCACTTCGGCATAATAGGCCAAGGCCAAAGGATCGTTTTTAGACATCACCAACGCGCGGGAAGCCTCGCCTTCGGCTTCGGCCAGCCAGCGGTCGGATTCCTCAGCGGTTGCCAGGTTAGACGTGGCCAGCCAATCCAACGCGAAGGCCCGAACAGCGTGGGTCAACGCCTCATTGGGTGCGGCTTCCACCGCGCGATCGGCTGAGTCCAAAGCCTCCTGACGCCGCACAAACTTTTGGGCATCGGTGGGAAGCAGCGCAGAAGAATACACCTGAATGCGCGCCAGTTCCGCCCACAGTTTCCCGTTGCGCGGGTCCAGCCGCGTGGCCATTTTGTAAGCCTCAATCGCGGCTTCCAGGTCGCCAGCCAGGAACTGCGCCTGGCCCTCTTCAGCCCACGATATGGCGCTGCGCGTGGGCGTAGGGGTTGGCGCAAACAAATCGGGCGGCTGGATCTTCCCCACCATTAAAGCCCAATCCAGCGCTAATCCCAACAGAATCAGCGCCAGATAAAGCGCAACCCGTCCAGGGCGGGAACGCGCTTTGCGGGCATCGAAATGGATGTCGTCACCACGGAGTTCCATAATCTACTCGTCGTCTTGGGGCGCGGCAGGCCACGGCCAAACCAACCCCGAGGCGTTCCCCCTACGGCGTCGGCGTGGCTTCAGGTGTTCCTGTTCCTTCAGGGGTTGGGGTTTCCTCAGTCTGTGCCGCGCACATGCTCAAGCCTTGATGCGCGTTATAAACCGCCACCTCATCGGTGGGAACCCCGGCCAAAATCGCCTGGAACACCGGAATGGCCTCGTCACAACGGCCAATCTTGACCAAAGCCAAGCCATATACGCTGTAATAATCTGCCACGCGGCCGTAATCCAGCGGCAAGCCTTTGACCAACACGCCATCTTCGGTTTCGCCGCCGTGCACAGCCAAGCCGAGTTCCTTGACAGCCTCGGCATATTTGCCGTTTTTGTAAAGCATCAAACCATAGTTGCCGTGCATGTAGGGGTCACCCGGCGCTTCTTCCGCGGCTTTGGCCGCATATTGCAGGGCGCGGCCATATTCGCCTTGAGTGGCATACGTGGTTGCAATGTAAGCGTCGGGCATGGGGTCGGTTGGGTTGAGGGCGTTGGCCTTGAGAAATTCGTCAATGGCCTCGCCGTATTTGCCCTGAGCCCGATAGAGCAGCCCCAAAGTAATGTGCAGGCTGGGGATGTTAGGGTTGATGGCCAGAGCGGCTTTGTATTCCTCAATGGCGCGGTCGTAGTAACTCTCGGAAAACAAGATGTAGCCGTAAATCTGCCGCACTTCCAAATCGCCTGGGGCCAAGGCCAAAGCCTTACGGATTTCTTCATCGGCTTTGGGGTAAAGTTGCTGATCCGCGTAAATCTCGGCCAGGAACGCGTGCGCGAGCGCGTTGTTGGGGTCCAGTTCCAGCGCGCGCTGAAGCGCGGTTTGCGCCTGCACGGTATCGCCCAGTTTGTAAAGGGCGTAGCCGCGCAGCGCGTGGGCCATTGCATAGTCGGGGTTGAGCAACAAAGCATTTTCTGCGCTGGTCAACGCGGCTTCGTATTGGCCAGCCAAAAGTTGCACTCGCGCCAAAGCCACATGCAGGGAAGGGTTGTCAGGGTCGTGCAAAATGGCCTGCTGATAAGCCTGAATGGCCTCGGTCAACTGACCGGCCTTGAAGGCCTCTTCGGCTTTGGTGAGATAAGCCTCAGGGTTGGTGGTTGGCGTCGGGGTCGGCACAAAAGGCTTGGGCACCTCTGGCACGACAACTTGATTGACGTAAATCATCGCGCCAATCAACAGCGCCAACACCACAATGCGCCAGGGATTGCTCCGCCGACGCCGTTTACGCATACTCCATTTACTACCTCGTAGTTCCATGCGTTCCATCATAACCCGCTTAACCGCATGCGTCAAGCACAGCGCTCGCGCGAGCGCTCAATTTATCACCTTCCTTTAAGGAAGGCCAAAGCTGCGCCTCATGCCCAAGGGGTAACCGACGAGGCGCGCGCGTGCATTGAGTGCCACGCCACCGAAACCCCTGGCGTCGTGCACAATTGGGACAGCTTCCACCTACCCGGCCTCGGGCATCGGCTGACCTGCCACTCCTCGCAACTGGTGGACGATTACTTCACCAGCGCGGACAACGCTGTCCGGCTCTACAACGAAGCCTACTACACCCCCGCCAAAGAAATGCTCGACACCCTGAGCGAAAAAGGGCTGCTCAAAGAAAATCCGTGGGCTGACGAATTCCAGATCCTCTACTACCACCTCTGGCACCACGAAGGTCGCCGAGCCCGCCAAGGCGCTCTCCTGGGCGCGCCCGACTGGGCTCACTGGCACGGCTTCTTCATCCTGCAGCAAGACCTCTACCGCATGCAGGACATCTACAACTACCGCCTTGAAACCGGCGAAATCGAAAAGCCGTAACCCCAACTGGAGCCTACCCAACAACGCCATCTCTGTGAAGAGATGGCGTTGTTTTTTTGCCCCAAGCCTCCATAAACAACCCATAAACGCAAAAAATGTCTAAAATCCACCTTAACGCCTGTGCAACTCATCGCCTTACCCAACATTTTTTTGGTACAATTAGTTAGCCCATACTTGCATCAAGGAGGTGAACTCTCACGAACTGCCTAAGCCGTTTCTAAAATTTGTCCGTCCGTTCTCCGTGTAAGCCTTTCTCAAGGAGGAGAAAACAATGAAACGCATCTGGTGGCTTCTTTTGACCACGTTGGTGCTTGCGGCTGTTGTGCTGAGTGCATGCAGCAGTGGGCAGGCCACGCCCGCGCCTCAGCAGGAATCGCAGCAGCAAACACAGCAAGAGCAGGCAACCCAGCCGCCGCAAGAAGAAACCTTCACGTTTGGCATGTTGCTGGTCGGTCCGTATAACGACCACGGCTGGAGCCAGGCTCACTACGAAGCCGGTCAGTACGTCGAGCAAAAATTGGGGGCTAAAATGCTCTATGTGGACAAGGTCAACCCGGCCGACCGCCCGGGCACCACGCCCGAACAATTGGCCGAAGACCTGGTCTCCAAAGGCGCAAAACTCATCATCTTCAACTCTGACGACATGAAAGACGCCGCCCTGGCCTTCGCCCAGGCTCACCCCGACATCTACGTCATCCACGCCTCGGGCGACAACGCCTGGAAAGACGGCAAAGACTATAAAGACATCCCCAACTTCTCCAACGTCATGGGGAAGATGATCTACGGCAAGATGATTGCCGGCTGCGCCGCGGCAATGACTACCGAGACCGGGCAGATCGGCTACCTTGGTCCCCTCATCAATGACGAAACCCGCCGCCTGGCCTCCTCGGCCTACCTCGGCGCGAAATACTGCTGGCAGCACTATCGCCAAAAGGACCCCGCGGACCTGAAGTTCAAGGTCACCTGGATTGGCTTCTGGTTCAACATCCCTGGTGTGACCTCTGACCCCACCCAGGTCGCGGACGACTTCTTCAACAGCGGCTACGACGTCGTGCTCTCGGGCATTGACACCACCGAAGCCCTGGTCGAAGCCAAGAAATTCGCGGACCAAGGCAAGAAGGTGTACGCCGTGCCTTACGACTTCAAAGAAGCCTGCCAAGAAGCCCCCGATGTCTGCCTGGGTGTTCCCTACTTCAACTGGGGCCCCCTCTACATGAAACTCATCCAAGACGCCAAAGACGGCAAATGGCAGTCCACCTTCATCTGGGCTCCCCCCGACTGGAAAGACATCAACAATCCCGATACGTCGGCGATTGGCTTTGAAATGGGCCCGGCCCTGAGCGATGAGGCTTCCGACGCGGTCACCAACTTCATTGACGAACTCGCCAATGGCCTCAACCTCTGGGTTGGTCCGCTCAAACTGCAAGACGGCACCCTCTACCTGAAAGACGGCGAAGCAGCCACCGACCAGCAGATCTGGTACCTGCCGCAACTGCTGGAAGGCATGGAAGGCCAAAGCGTGCCGCAGCAGTAAACTTCATTTGCCCCTTAACTGGTGGGGGAAGCCGCGTTTGGCTTCCCCCACCATCGTACCAACCCCTCTTCCTCGCGTAACATCTCATCTCAATTTCAGGCCAGCCCTATGGAAATCGAACTCCGCCACATCCACAAATATTTTGGGCCGGTTCACGCCAACGACGACATCACCCTGACCATCCCATCGGGCTCGATTCAGGGGCTTTTGGGGGAAAACGGCGCAGGCAAAAGCACCCTGATGAAAATTCTTTCCGGTTACCTGCGCCCCGATGCCGGTGAAATCCGCATCAATGGCTCCCCCATCGAAATGCACTCCCCTGCTGACGCCATCCGCTTCGGTATCGGTATGCTCCACCAAGACCCGATGGACTTCCCCCCCATGCGGGTGTTGGACAACTTCATGGTCGGTTACCCCGAAGGGCTCCTCCTTCCCCGGGAAGAAGCCCGACAGGCCCTTTTGGATTTATCCGCTCAATTTGGCTTCTCGTTAGACCCCGACGCCTACGTGGAATCCCTCACCGTAGGCGAGCGCCAACAACTGGAAATCGTCCGCCTGTTGTGGCTGGGTGCGCAGGTGCTGATCTTTGACGAACCCACCACCGGTATCAGCGCCCAACAAAAAGAAAAACTCTTCGCAGCCCTGCATCGCCTGGCCGACGAAGGCAAAACCATCATCTTCGTCACCCACAAACTGGAAGAAGTCGAAATCCTGTGCGACCAGGTTGCCGTCCTGCGGGCAGGCAAACTGGTGGGCGAAGCCAAACCGCCCTACGACCTCGACGCGTTGGTTGAAATGATGTTCGGCAAAGTGGTGACCAAAGGCGAGCGCGTCAGCGCACCTTTGGGCAAACCCGTGCTGCAACTCAAAAACCTGGCCGTCGAAAGCCACCGCATTCGCATTGCAGGCGTCAACCTGGAAGTACGCGAAGGCGAAGTCATCGGCCTGGCCGGTATGGAAGGCAGCGGCCAACGCCAACTTCTGCGGGCCTGCGCCGGCCTGATCCGCCCGGTTGAAGGTGAAATTTGGGTGGACGGCCACAACCTCACAGGCAAGCCGTATCACGACTTCATGCGGCACGGTGTGGCCTATGTGCCCGCAGCCCGTCTGGAAGAAGGCCTGGTGCCCAACCTCACCCTGTTGGAGCACATGATCTTGGCCGACGAACAGCGCGGGCTCATCATCGACCGCCAAGCCGCGTTGGACCTCACCAAAGAGCGCATCAAAACCTTCAACATTCGCGGTCGTCCCCATTCCACCATTGAATCCCTCTCCGGCGGGAACCAACAGCGCGCCTTGCTGGCGCTGTTACGGCCCGGCCTGCGCCTCTTGCTGATGGAACACCCCACCCGTGGCCTGGATATGGAATCGGCCATCTGGGTTTGGCAAACCCTCAAACGCCGCTGCCGCGAAGAAAAAACCGCCATCTTCTTCATGTCGTCGGATTTGGAGGAAATTTTGCATTACAGCGACCGGATTTTGGTGTTCTTCAGTGGGCAAGTCTCTGAGCCCATCCCGGCAACGGAAACCGACATCGAACAACTGGGGCAACTCATCGGCGGACGCGGCTTCAACACCCCCGAGGAGGCCACCCCATGAAACCCCGTTGGGAAAACCTGGCCTTTGCCACCGCGGCAGTATTTGTCGCGCTGGCCTTTACCTCGTTGGTGCTCGTCACCGCGGGAGCCTCGCCCTTTGAAGCCTACTGGTACATGCTCAAAGGCTCTCTGGGCTCGTGGTCGAAAATCTCCGACGTCCTGGTGGCATGGGTGCCCCTCCTGCTGGCCACAGCCGGCCTGCTCATCACCTTTGCAGCCGGGCTGTGGAACATCGGCGTTGAAGGACAAATCGTCCTGGGCGGCATCTTTACCACCTGGGTCTTGCGCTTGCTCCAAGATAGCACCCTCTCCCCTGCGTTCATCCTGATTTTGGCCATTGCCGCCGGCGCGTTGGGAGGGGCACTTTGGGCCGCCCTGGCTGGCGTGCTCAAAGTGTTCGGCGGCGTGAACGAAATCTTCGGCGGTCTGGGCCTGGATTTCGTTGCCGTCGCACTCACGCTCTGGCTCATCTTCGGCCCGTGGAAGCGCCCCGGCATCGGCTCCATGAGCGGCACCGAACCCTTCCCCAAGGAGCTTTGGCTTCCCACGATTCCAGGTAGCCGCCTGAGCCTATGGGCGCTCTTCATCGGGTTGGTGAGCATCGCAATCGTGTACTTCCTGCTTTCAGGCACCTACTTCGGCCTCAAACTCAAAGCCGTGGGTAAAAACCCCCGTGCGGCCTACCTGCTGGGCATCCCCACCACCCGCTATCTCATGATGGCCTTCGTGCTCTCGGGGCTGTTTGCAGGTCTGGCAGGGGCCGTACAGGTCACCGCAGTGTATCACCGCCTCATCCCGGCCATCTCCAGCGGCTACGGCTGGCTGGGGTTGATGGTCTCCATGCTCATCAACTTCCAACCCGCCTGGGCCGCGCCGGTAACCTTCTTCTTTGCCGCCCTCAACATCGGCAGCATCCAATTGCCCATCGTGCTCAAACTGGACTCCTCGCTCTCGGGCGTGCTCCAGGGCGCGCTGGTGCTCTCGTTCTTGCTGATGGGCGGCGTCCGGCAACGCTGGCTGAAGAAACACCAGCAGGAGGCAAGCGATGACTAGCCACGAACTGCTGATCGGTCTGGCCGGGGTGTTGTTTGCGGCTGCGCCCATCGTGTTCGCAACCATCGGTGAAACATTCACCGAACGCTCCGGCATCATCAACCTGTCGGTCAACGGCACCATTTTGCTCTCAGCAATGGCCTCGTTTGCCGTGGCCGTCAACACGCAAAGCATTGTGCTGGGCTTCCTCATGGGCATGGCCGTGGGTGCCATTGTGGCGCTCATTGTGGCCTTTTCCAGCATTGCGTTGAAGCAATCGCAGGTGGCCGTGGGGTTTGTGCTCACCCTGATGACCCGCGACCTGGCCTACTTCCTGGGCAACCCCTACATGGGGCTTCAGGGGCCGCGGGTGCAAAACATGCCCATCCCCGTGTTGAAAGACATCCCCATCATCGGGCCGCTGTTTTTCAACCATGACCCCCTGACCTACTTCAGTTTCATCCTCATCGGCCTGGCCTGGTGGTGGATGTTCCGCACCCGTCCGGGGCTTACGCTCCAGGCCATTGGGGAACGCCCCGAAGCCGCCTACGCCCGCGGAGCCGCGGTCAACAAACTGCGCTATCTCTACACCGCGCTGGGCGGCGCACTGGTCGGCCTGGCCGGCCCCACTTACTCCCTCAGCGTCAAAGCCGGCTGGAAAGGCACCATCTCTGGCCTGGATGGCATCGGGTGGATCGCGCTCGCCCTGACCATCTTCGGCGGTTGGGACCCTGTGCGTGGGGCCGTGGGCGCGTACTTCTTTGCCCTGCTCCAATGGCTGGGCTTGGTGCTTCAGCCTTACCTGCCCAACGTGCCCTCGCAGGTGCTTCAGGTTGCTCCCTTCCCGCTGATGATTTTGACCCTGCTCTTGGTCAACATCGGCAACGCGGAATGGGTAGACCGCACCTTAGCAGGCCTACCACCCGATTTGCGACGCTTCATCCGCCGCGTGCTCCGCTGGATGCAAGTGGTGCCGCCTGCTTCGCTGGGTGTGCCCTTTGAGGAAGAATAATCTCCCAAAGCAACAACAAAAAAAGCGCAGGTCGTTTGGCCTGCGCTTTTTTCTTGGCTTTTGGTTGGCTTTATTGGTCTGATGCCTTGCCGGGGCGGCTTTGAAGCCCTCCCTGAAAATTTCTCATGGATGGCATCATGACGACGCTACAGAAAAACCCCTCTCCCAGAGGGAGAGGGGTTGGGGGAACCAGATTTTTCGCTCTCACGCCTTGGCGTCGTTTCGC
>JAADCW010000150.1 GCA_013154225.1 Chloroflexota bacterium | reverse complement strand
GTTCAAACTCTTCTCGGGCAAACTGACCAGCCCGCTGAACCGCGGAAACCAACTCATCAATGGTCGGCGGCTTGGAGAGGAAATCCCGCGCGCCGGCCAGCATCGCCCGCCGCATGTAGTTGGGATCATCTTGCACCGTCAAAATCACGATTTGTGCATAGGGCACACGCTGCCGGATATGCTCGGTGGCTGTGATACCATCCATACCCGGCATGTTGATATCCATGATCACCACGTCGGGGCGCAGTTTATCCGCCAAAGCCACAGCTTCCTTGCCGCTGGCCGCGGAGCCCACGACCTCAATGCCCTTTTCAAACTGTAACAAACGCCGAATGTTTTCGCGTGTTTCGGCAATATCGTCAACGATAAGCACCCGAATTACGTCAGCCATAGCGTCTCCCTGTTACGGCATGGGCGTGGGGGTCATGTCGCCAGGCAACAACGGCGGGGCAACAGTATCAATGCGCGGGGCCACGTCATAGGGCAATTTGGCCGGCACCACGATGCCGTAAGTGTCCAACACATAGGAAAGGGTCACCGCGTCGGTGGAAATGTCGGTGGTATCGCCACCCGCGCGCAACGCCAGGGTCATCACAATTTGGCGGTCCATCAAGTATTTAAGGGTAACTGCTTCCTGCGGTGAGACAACCAAAGTGATAATGTCAGGCGATTGGTTGGTCGCGGCTTCCTGAGGTTGCTGTTGGTTGTTAGGCTGCGGCTGATTTTGCTGCGGTTGTTGCCCTTGCGCCTGCCCTTCCTCGGGCTGCGGCGTGGGGATGGCCATTTGCTGGTCGCTCAGCGGGAACGTGCCCACATACAACACCACCGCATCCTTGATCAGCATTTGGCTCACCAGCCGCGAGCGCTGAGGCTCCGAAGGCACAACGTAAAACGGCATGCCCAGGTTGTTGTCGGTCAGACTGCGACCAAACCACGCGTCGGTGGGGGTCAGCCCAGCGGTAATGGTCTGCCCTTCTTCTGTGGCCTGGGGCGGCGCCACCACAGCCACTTTGTTGGGCAAGATGCTCTGGAAGTCGGTATCCACATCAACAAACGGGAAAGTCGCCAGAACCGCCACATGGTCACCAGGACGCAGTGCGTAAGCCACCCCGCTCAAGCGGGTCATGGGGATGGAAATGGCGACGTATCCGGGTGGAATTTGCAACGATGCCAGCGAGCCCTCCGAACCTGCGGCCAGATGCTCGGCAATGTCGCCCTTGGTCAGGAACATACCCTGTGCCAAGTCACGCACGGCCAACTTCCCAATGGCCTCTTTGGGGTCGGTCAACTGGGTGGCCAGCACCCGGTCGGCGGGAAGTTCGACTTCGGTGAGCATGTTTTCGGTAATTCGGGTGCCCCGCCGAATCGGCTGCGCAGCCACAACGACCGGAATCATATTCTGAGACACGCTGGGCGCCTCGGCTTCGCCGCCCGTGCCCCCGCTGGGGGCCGCTGACATCCGCCGAAGCCACAAAAAGGCGGCTAAAACGCCCAAAATGAGAATCAACGCCAGCAGAATAAGGAGTCGGCCAATTTTCATCATTTGCCTCCTTGAATGACCACAAGGTAAAATCGCTCGCAAGGCACTTTACGCCATGTAGTAAGTTTACCCTAACCTTGAGTTTTTTACCACTACCTTTTTACCATACTTTTTTGCCATACTTTTAACGTTCAACCCACCTCTGCACCCCATTAAAGCAAAAATTTTGCCCGTTTGAGCACGGGTTGAAGCCTTTTCTTGCGCTTGGAGAACAAAATGTGCAAACAAAAAAGCCACCCCAACGGTTTGATGGGGTGGCTCATCTCCATCATCGGGGACGACGTCAGGCGGTTTCCAAATAGCGCCGCACTTCCCAATCGGTCACGCTCATCCGATAAGCCTCGACCTCAGCCCGCTTGGCCCGCATGAAAGCCTCGTACAGGGTTTCGCCCAAGGCTTCCTGCAGCACCGTGTCGGCTTCCAGTTCATCCAAAGCCTCACCCAAGAAGCCCGGAAGTTCGCCAATGCCCTTGGCCTGACGCTCTTCAGGGGTCAGTTCGTAAAGGTTGACGTTGTTCATGGGCGGCGGGCAGGCAATGCCGCTGTCAATGCCATCCACAGCCGCAGCAATCATCACCAGGAAGGCCAAATAGGGGTTGGCCGAGGGGTCGGGGAAGCGCAGTTCCGCGCGCGTGGCCTTTTCACGGCCGGGTGTGTAACGCGGAATGCGAATGAGCGCGGAACGGTTGATCTGCGCCCAGGCAATGTAAACCGGCGCTTCATAGCCCGGCACCAGGCGCTTGTAGGAGTTGATGGTCGGCGCGACCACCGCGGCCAGGGCACGGGCGTGCTTCAACTGCCCTGCAATAAACCCATAGGCCAATTTGGAAAGGTGGTAAGGATCGTGGGCATCATAGAAAAGGTTGTCGCCGCGGGTGTCGAAGACCGATTGGTGGCAGTGCATCCCTGAACCATTGATGCCGTAAATCGGCTTCGGCATGAACGAGGCAATCAGCCCATGCTGGTGGGCAATGGCCTTGACCGTGTATTTCATGGTCAGGACGTTGTCGGCGGTGGTCAGGGCATTGTCAAAGCGGAAGTCAATTTCGTGCTGCCCCAACGCCACCTCGTGGTGCCCCATCTCCACCTGCAGGCCCATGCTGGTGAGGGCTTCCATCAATTCGGTGCGCACCCGCACCGCGGCATCGTCGGCTGAGAAATCAAAATAACCGCCCACATCGTGGGGGACAGGATGCAGGGTTTCGCTCCCATTGCGGCGGAAGAGGAAGAACTCCGGCTCAGGGCCGACATTGAAAATCCAGCCCCGCTCTTCTTCCAAGCGCTTCAAATAGCGCTTGAGCCGCCCGCGCGGGTCACCCTCAAAAGGCGAACCATCAGGAAGATACACATCGCAAAACACGCGCGCTCGGCGGCGTTCCTCAGGCGACCAGGGCAACACCGCATACGTTTCGGGGTTCAAAATCAGGCGCATGTCGCTTTCCTGAATGCGGGCATACCCTTCCACCGAAGAGCCGTCAAACCACACCCCATCCTCCAGGGCTTCGGAAAGACGCTCTGCGGGAATATCCACGCTTTTGACCGCGCCCGTTACATCGGTAAACTGCAGGGAAATAAACTTGACGCCATCGGCCCGGACTTTCTCTAACAACTCGTGCTTCGCCATCGTCATCCTCCTTCCTTGGGTGAGCAAAGGGTTAAACAAAACACCCCGCCGGGAAGCCCAGCGAGGTCAACTGCACCGCAACATCAGGCTCCCTTCCACAACAATCACAAAACGGAGGCGCTGTGCGTCTCCGTGCCACTGGGCAGACCTTGTCCCACCCGTCGCCGGGTGGTTTTCAGCCTTGCCCTTGCCTTGGAAGGGGAAAGGAGGCCCGTGGCCAGGCCTCGGAGGCATCCGCTGATCAACCCGATTTTCCCCTGGAATCCAGGGTTAGCGCACCCCTCGCGGGGTGGAACCTCCACCTCGTTATCTCATACCGGAGGACTTTTGCCCTTACCTTGGCATGAGACTCAGCCGCTACTTTCCCTTTCAATTGTTGCAACCCCTCAGATGCGCTAATTTTAACCGGAAATATTCACGTGTCAAGGCGGGCGAAACCAGGAAAAACGCTTTTTCACACCTTCTTTATAAATCGCGCCTGAAAAGCGTCCTTCGCCCTCAATGCGAGGCTTCCAGGCGCTCAAGCGCGCTCGGCTGGGCGCCAGCGTTTGCGCAGTTTGGCATAGCGCGAAGCCAGCGTCACTGTGGGCCATGAAATTCGGCCTTCCAAACGGCTGGCCGTGAGGGCTTCCTTCAACTCAACGGCTGAAGCAAAGCGCGGCAATACTGTCACCACCTGCCCTACTTCGCGCGCGGTGTGTGCATCCGAACCTGCCAGCACTGGCAAGCCCCACGCCTGAGCAAACTTCTGCGCCTCAAGGTTGGCCTGACGGCTAAAGCAGCGCGCGTTCAGCCCTTCGATGGCATCCACCAGCGGCGCGATGCGCTGCAAATCTTCCATCTGCCAATGCCCCTTGCGCCGCGCGTCAAAGGGGTGCGCCACAGCCACCACCCCACCTTGGGCGCGCACGCGCGCAATGGTTTCCTCTGGCGAAAGCCCGGGCGGCACGGTTTCTTCCAAAAAATAGGCCAGCAGTTCCCCTTGGGTGGTCATAATTTCCTCGCCCACAATCACCTGCTCAGGCGCCAACGCCCAAGCCTCCAACGCCCCCTGGATGGTGTTGTGGTCGGTGATGGCCACCATGTCGAGCCCTCGCCGCCGCGCGGACGCCAAAACCGCCTGCACCGGGGTCAAACTATCGGGTGAAGCAAAGGTGTGAATATGGAAATCCACGCGCCACATAGGGGCAATTCTACCACTCTCAGGGTACAATAAGGGCATGGTTATTTTAGGCACATGGCGAGGCGAGCGGCTCACCGTGAGCGTCCGGGAGCGCGAACGCAGCCTCACCGTCAGCACGTTTTGGGATGGCGGACTGTTTACCGCGGCCTACGAAGGCGGCGGGCGGCCGCGCACGTTCATTACCCAAGGCACGGTTTATCGCCGCGCCCTGGACGGCCGCATGTTGGCCAAATGGCGCCCCAAAGGGATGCTCCGCCAAAGGCGCTGGCTCTCACAAGAAGAAGCCCTCGCGCTGGAAGCCAAAGGCCGCGCCCTGCTTCAGGCCCTTTACGCCGACTTTCAGGCCGGCCGCGTAGAGGCCAACGGCGAACTTCCTCCCCTGGGGCATACCCTCTTCCAACGGGCCATCGCCTGGGATGAAGCCAAATCCCGCGCCGACGCCCAGCGCTACCGGGAAATCTACCTTCCCATTGGCATCCTCCCGCCCGATCAATACAGCGCCATCGTGCTTCAGGCCACCCTGGGCTGTTCCTTCAACACGTGCACCTTCTGCACCTTTTACCGCGATCGGCCCTTCCGCATCAAGGCCCCCGACGAATTCAAACAACACGCCCTGGCCGTCAAAGACTTTATCGGCGAGGGCATTTACCTGCGCCACGGCATCTTTTTGGGCGATGCAAACGCGCTGGTGGTGCCCATGCGCCGCCTGGTGCCTTTGATGGAAGCTGCCCTTGACGTCTTCCCCCAGGCGTGGGGCGGGTTCTACGCCTTTTTGGACGGCTTCAGCGGCGAAAAGAAAACCGCCCAAGATTACGCCCAACTGGCTTCCCTGGGGCTCAAGCGGGTTTACATTGGCATGGAAAGCGGACACGCGCCTTTGCTCCACTTCCTGCACAAACCCGGCGAGCCAGAAGACGTTTTGCACACAGTGAAAGCCATGAAAGCCGGCGGCGTGGCCGTGGGCATCATCATTCTCATCGGCGCGGGCGGGCACGTCTATGCAGACGCCCACGTCCGTGATACCATTGCCCTGCTCAACGCCATGCCGCTGGACGACCGCGACATGATCTATTTTTCCGAACTCGTGGTCACCGACGACATGCCCTACGCGCGCGACGCGGCCGCGGCCAACCTCCGCCCCCTCACCCACGAGGAATGCGTCGCACAAGAAAAAGCCATCCGCAGCGGCTTACGTTTTCAGGGGAAACGTCCCATCATCAGCCGCTACGACATTCGCGAATTCGTTTACTAAGGAGTTGCGCTGTTCAAAACGCGCCCTGATTTCCTTCCACGCTTTTGCTCGCAAGAGGAAGGCGCAATCATCGTGCGCGATTTTCGCGCCAAACTTCCAAAACCATTCTATCTTTGAGGCGAAATCATAGAAATGCCCACCGCAGTTGATACATCGTTGGAATTCCAGCAAAAACGCATTGAAAACGCCCTGGAGCAAGGCCGCATCCAGGACGCGATTGCTCTTTTAATCACCCTCCACCCTGCCGACCGGGCTGAAATCTTCAACCGTCTGGACGACGAAGCCCAGCGCACCCTGCTCACGCGGCTGGATATTGCCACCATCGCCGACCTGTTGGAAGAGTTGGACGATGAGGAAGCCGTAGAAGCCGCGGAAGAAATCCCCACCGAGCGGCTGGCCGACGTGCTGGACGAGATGGAGCCCGACGAAGCGGCAGACCTCTTAGGCGACCTTCCGCCCGAACAAGCCGCGGAAGCCCTGGCCGAGATGGAAGATGCGGACGAAGTGCGGCCTCTGTTGGTCTATCCAGATGAGACCGCAGGCGGCTTGATGACCACGACCTACATTGCCCTTCGCCGCCACACCACAGCCGCGCAGGCCATCGAATTCCTCCGCCAGGTCAGCGACCGCACCGAAATTCCCTTTTACCTTTTCGTGGTAGATAAGGAACGCCGCTTGGTCGGCGTGGTGGACCTCCGCGACCTCTTGGCCGCGGCGCCCGACACCAAAATGGAAGCCATCATGGACCCCGACGTCATTTTCGTGACCGCGGGGACCGACCAGGAAGAGGTCGCGCGGGTGATGGCCAAATACGACCTGGCCGCCATCCCGGTGGTGGATGCCCAACGCCGCCTCATCGGTGTGATTACCTACGACGACATTGTGGACGTCTTGGAAGAAGAAGCCACCGAAGACATCTACCACCTGGCCAGCGTTTCCGATGAAGATATTGACCCCGAAAGCCCGGTCAAAGAGCAACTCAAAGGCCGCTTGCCCTGGCTTTATCTCAACACCCTGACCGCGCTCTTTGCCTCATGGGTCATCAGCCACTTCGAGAACATCATCGCCCAGGCCGCGGTCTTGGCCCTCTTCCAATCGGTGGTAGCAGGGCAAGGCGGCAACACGGCCAGTCAAAACGTGGCCATGACCGTGCGTGCCATTGCCTTGGGCAAACTTTCCCCCAAAGCCCTGGTGCGGGTGATCTGGAAACAGTTCCTCACCGGCCTGCTTCTGGGCATCCTGGTAGGCAGCGTGGTAGGCATTGGCGTGTATTTCTGGCGCGGCAACCTCTACCTCAGCCTGGTGCTGGGGCTGGCCCTGGTAGGCAACCTGAGCGTGGGTTCGGTGGTGGGCGTGCTAGTACCTTTGGGGCTGCAAGCCATTGGCGTGGATCCAGCCCTGGCCTCGTCCATCCTGGTCACCGCGGTGACGGACTCCGCCGGCTTCTTCATCTTCCTCAGCCTGGCCGCCCACTTCCTGGATAAAATCGCAGGGTAACTACCGCCGCATTCAAAGCGCCCCAACGGCACAAGCCGAAGGTTTACGGTCTGATGTGTTCTCATCCGCAACAAGGTCAAGGAGGAGACCATGCAACTCAAAGGTAAACGCGTGGGTGTATTGGTCGAAGAAGGCTTTGAAGACCTGGAGTTTTGGGTGCCGGTGATGCGTCTGCGGGAAGAAGGCGCGGACGTGGTCATCATCGGCACGGGACGGCAGGATGTCTTCCGAGGCAAGCACTGCCTGGAAGCCCGCCCTGACACCACCGCCGACCAAGTCCATGCCGACGACCTGGATGGCCTGGTGGTTCCCGGCGGATGGGGGCCTGACAAACTGCGTCGTTACGATGCGGTGCTTGACCTGGTGCGAGCGATGGATGCGCAGGGCAAAATCATCGCCAGCATCTGCCACGGGGGTTGGGTTTTGGCTTCTGCAGGCATTGTGAAAGGCCGCAAAGCCACTGGCTCCCGAGGCATTCGAGACGACATGCGCAACGCGGGCGCAATTTGGGTGGATGAACCCGCCTTCCGAGATGGAAATCTGGTATGGGGGCGGGTTGTTGCCGACATTCCCGCCTTTTGTCGAGAACTGGTAACCGCTTTGGCAGCCCAATAGTTCGGGGGCTGCCTCTATTTTTTCAGGAGGAACACCATGACCAAACGCAAAATCGTGCCCTTTGTGGCCTTGACGCTCTTGATGCTCCTCGTGCTCAGCGCGTGCGGCGGCGGAAGTGCGGGTGAAGACAATTCAGCCCAAAACGGCGCGATCGTGCTCAACGGGGCTGGCGCGACCTTCCCACTGCCGGTTTATACCGAGTGGATTCAAATGTACAAGCAAGTCGCCCCTGATGTCACCATCAACTATCAGGGCATTGGCTCGGGCGGCGGGCAAAAAGCCATCATGGACGGCACAGTGGACTTTGCAGGCTCTGACTCCCTCCTCAGCGAGGACCAATATCAAAAAATGCCCGACCTGCAAATGCTCCCCGTATTGGCTGGCGCGGTGGTGCCGGTATATAACCTGCCCAACGTCCAAAACCTGGTGTTGGACGGCCCTACCCTGGCCGCTATTTATCTGGGTAAAATTCAAAAATGGAACGACCCGGCCATTACCGCGCTCAACCCCGATGCCAATCTGCCTGCAGAAACCATCATGGTAGCCCACCGCTCCGACGGTTCGGGCACTACGGAAATCTTCACCGCCTATCTGGGTGCGGTGAGCCCTGAATGGAAAGAAAACGTGGGCATTGGCAAGGCTGTGGCCTGGCCTGTGGACCAAACCGGGCAAGGCATTGGCGGCAAAGGCAACCCCGGCGTGGCCCAGGCCGTGCAGTCCACGCCTTACAGCATCGGCTACGTAGAACTTGCCTATGCGAAATCCAACAACATTCCCATGGTCAAAATGAAAAACGCCGCGGGCAACGTGGTGGAGCCCACCCTGGAAACCATGCAAGCCGCGATGGCCGCGTATGCTGACGCATTCGACGAACACCTCACCGCGACCATTGTCAACGCGCCGGCTGAAAACGCCTGGCCGATCATGGGCTACACTTACCTCATCATCCACATGAAAAACAACACCAACTGCGCCAAAACCAAAGCCCTGGTGGACTTCATCCGTTGGGCCCTCACCAGCCCCGAAGCCACCCAAAAGGCCGCAGATTTGGGTTACGCCCCGCTTCCCGAACCTGTGCGCGACAAGGTACTGGCCAAACTGCACGAGGTGGAATGCAACGGCCAAAAAGTATGGCCGTAAGCCCTCTCCCGCCATGCTGTAAGCCCATTTCCCTGTGAGGCACGAAGCGAGGCATCTTATGAACACAGGCAAAACCTGGCGGCAGAAACTCGCCTACTACTTCCAGCACGGCGATGTGCTTTGGTGGGTACTCCTGATCCTTTCAGCCGGGGTCACCGTTGTTTTGGTCTTCTGGATTGCCTGGCAGTTGTGGAGCCAATCCGCGGCTTCCCGCCATGCCTTTGGATGGGATTTCATCTGGCCGTGGGTAGAGCCCATTTGGAATCCGGCCCTGGAAAAATTCCAGGCCTGGCCAGCCATTTACGGCTCGCTGGTGACCGCGCTGATTGCCCTGGTCATTGCCGTGCCCCTGGCCCTGGGCATTGCCATCTTCCTTTCGGAACTCGCACCGCCCTGGCTGCGCGCGCCCCTCAACTACATGGTGGAAATGCTGGCCGCCATCCCCAGCGTGGTGTATGGCTTGTGGGGCATTTATGTCTTCCTGCCTCTGGTGGTGGTGCCCATTGGCAAAGCCCTGGAACCTTTAGGGCAGCTTCCGGGCATTGGCATCTTCTTCCAAGGGCCTATGCCCGCATCCGGCTTTACCCGCCTGGGCGCCGCGCTGGTGCTGGTCATCATGATTTTGCCCACCATCGCCGCGGTCAGCCGCGACGTGCTACAAGCCATCCCTCGCAGCCAGCGGGAAGCCGCAATGGCCCTGGGCGCAACCCAATGGGAAACCGTGTGGAAAGTGCTCCTGCCCTATGGGCAAAGCGGCATCTTGGGGGCGATCATTCTGGGGTTTGGTCGGGCCATTGGCGAAACCATGGCCGTCACCATGGTCATTGGCAACAGCGCCGGCGGCGGCTACTCGATTCTGCGGCCAGGCTACACCATGGCCAGCATCATCGCCAACGAATTTGCCGAAGCCGTCAGCGAAATGCACACCTCAGCCCTCATGGAAATCGGCCTGGTGCTCTTCGTCATCACCCTGCTCCTCAACGCCAT
>JAADCW010000224.1 GCA_013154225.1 Chloroflexota bacterium | reverse complement strand
CGCGCTGGAGCCATAGAAGTACGTGGTGTGTTGGGACACCAATTCGGTGATGCCCAACGACGCCGCGGTCGCATCGTCGCTCACCGCGGGGGGTGAAAGGTCAAGCACCAGCGGCACTTCGTGTTGGCCTTCCAAAATGGCCTTTCGCAAAGCCGAGAGGCTGGCTTCCACTTTGAGGGTGCGGCCTTCCACCCCAGCCTGGATGAGTTCCAGTTGGTGGGTATCGTCGTTGAAAATAAAGCGCGGGTTGGCCGATTCGCGCTGCAGTTCGGGGGCCAAACGCTCCAGGAAGCCGCGCAAAGGCTGGGTATCCAAATCAATGGCAAAGTGCGCGCCCTGCTCGTCTTTCACCCGGGTGATGCGGAGCAAAGGCGCCAGGGTTTGGGGGTCGAAAATCCAAGGGCCGGGGTCGTCTTCAGCCGCGTGGGGCAAAGTGATTTTCAGCGGAGCCGAAAGGATCTGCCGCAATTGCTGAGCCGCCTCACCGGGGTCGGCAATCTCTGGCGGCTGTTGTACCACCACCAGAGGCACGGTCACATCCTGCAGAGCAGGCAGGGCCTGCCGCAGGCGTGCCAGGGTGCCTGCGCGGTCAAGATATTGCCCCACCTGCCCGGGCTTGGCAATCACTTCGGTGCCGTCCAGCGTCAGCGTGGCTTCCACCGTGGGGCGATCCACCTCTGCCGCTAAGTCATCCAAATAGCGCAGCGCCACTGCCTCATTGAACACAGCCACCGGCGGCAAATCCACACCATCCTGCCGCGCGCGCAACCGTTCCAGCAAGCGCGTCCACAGCCCACGGCGGCGCCCCACCAAATAAGCCTCTTCCGCGGCTGCCTGATTGTTGAGGGCAAAGCCCAAATTGATGGGGTTGACCTGCCAGGATTGCCCCTCATACGTCAGCGTCACTGTGCCCGAAATGGGATACGTGAGCGCGGCATCCAGGCGCGCAACAGCCTCATCAGGGGTAAGCCCCCCCACATCTACCCCTGCCACATGCACGCCAGGGAAAATACGCCCCCGATACGTCACACCATAGGCCGCCAAAACAAGCAGCGTCAACACCACGGCCGCGCCGCTTCCCAACAAGGCGGCCCAAAACATTTGCTCCCACCATGCAGGCACTCGTTCGCGCCATTGATTAATCATACGAGAAATTGTACCGCAATATTGCGCCTTCCCAAACACACGCCGCCAACACTTTGACAACTTCGCCTTCTTCACTTAAAATACCTCCCGTTATGCACTGATTCACCCTCGCGTGGGCGAGACATCTTTTAGTGAAAGAGGCCTCTCTATGAAAGAGTACACCACCGAATCCATCCGCAATATTGCTTTGGTTTCTCACAGCAGCGCGGGCAAAACCATGCTCGCCGAAGCCCTGCTCCACTTTACCGGCGCAACCACCCGCATGGGAAGCATCAAAGACGGCTCCACGGTTTCCGACTTTGAGGAAGAAGAAATCCGACGCGGCCTTTCCCTTTCGACGGCGCTTATCCCCGTGGAGTACAAAGATCACAAAATCAACCTGCTGGACACGCCGGGCTACACCGACTTCGTGGGTGAAGTCATCTCTGCCCTTTATGTCGCCGATGGCGCCGTTGTGGTTGTGGACGCTGTCGCCGGTATTGAGGTGGGCACCGAAGTGGCCTGGGCGTATGCCGACAAATTCGGCCGCCCTCGCTTCCTGCTGGTCAACAAGATGGATCGCGACAACGCCAACTTCCAAAAGATTCTCAACCAGGCGCAGGAAGTCTTCGATGCCCGCTTCATTCCCGTGCAACTGCCGTGGGGCGAAGGGGAAAACTTCCAGGGTGTGATTGACCTGCTCACCATGAAAGCCTACACCGGTGCAGGCACCGAAGCGCAGGACATTCCTGCGGAAATGGCCGACGAGGCCGAGGAAGCCCGCATGGCCCTGGTGGAAGCCGCGGCCGAGGGCGACGACACCCTGCTGGAAAAATACCTCGAAGGCGAAGAACTCACCGCGGAAGAGGTCATCAGCGGCCTGAAAGCCGTGGTGGCCCAAGGCGCGTATGTGCCGGTGTTTGTGGCCGCGGGCGAAAAGGAAATCGGCCTGGCCCTGCTCCTGGATGCCATGCTGAACCTGATGCCCTCCCCGGCCGAAGCGCCGCCCGTCAAGGCCGAAGGCCCCAACGGCGAAGAAATCGAACTCACTGCAGACGACAACGGCCCCTTGGCCGCCTACGTCTGGAAGACCACAGCCGACCCCTTCGTGGGTAAAATCACCTACTTCAAAGTGGTCTCTGGCACCATTCACTCTGACACCCGCGTGTGGAACGCGAACAAAGGCGTGGAAGAACGCCTGGGCACCCTGCACATCATGCGGGGCAAAGAGCAAATCGCGGTCAAAATGCTCCACGCGGGCGACCTGGGCACAGTGCCCAAACTCAGCGAAACCGGCACGGGCGACACCCTCTGCGACAAGGGCAACCCCATCAAAATCCCCATGCCCGAATACCCCACCGCGCTCTATCGGGTGGCTGTGGTGCCGCAATCCCAGGCCGATTCCACCAAACTGGGGCCCACCCTCACCCGCCTGTGCGAAGAAGACCCCACCCTCTCGTGGTATCAAGACGCGTCCACCAAGCAGACCATCCTGCAAGGCATGGGCGACCAGCACATTGATGTGGCCATCCGCAAGGCCAAAGCCAAATTCCAACTCAACCTGAGCACCGAAGAGCCCAAAGTGCCCTACCGCGAGACCATCACCAAGAAAGGGCAGGCGCAGTACCGCCACAAGAAGCAGACCGGCGGCGCTGGCCAATTCGCAGAGGTCCATATGCGGGTGGAACCCAACCCCGAAAGCGACTACGACTTCACGTGGGAAGTTTTCGGCGGCGCGATTTCCTCCAGCTTCCAGCCCTCCATTGAAAAAGGCATCAAGGGCGTGATGAAGCAAGGCGTGATTGCGGGCTATCCGGTGGTGAACGTCAAAATTGCGGTGTACGACGGTAAGGAGCACCCGGTGGACTCCAAGCCCGTGGCCTTTGAAATTGCCTCGCGCGAAGCCTTCAAACTGGCCTTCCAAAACGCTGGGCCGGTGCTGTTGGAGCCCATCTACAAAGTGCGCATTACCGTGCCCGAGAGCAACATGGGCGACGTGCTGGGCGACTTGAATACACGCCGCGCCCGGGTGCAGGGCATGGATACGGAAAAGGGCCGCTCCATCATCACCGCGGAAGTGCCCCTGGCCGAAATGCTGCGCTACACCACCGACTTGCGCTCGCTCACCGGCGGTCGCGGCGTGTTTGAAATGGAATTCTCCCATTACGAACAAGTGCCCTCGCACTTGCAGCAGGAAATCATCGCCGCACGCCAGCGTGAACTGGCCGAAGAAAAAGAGAAATAACCCCTCTTTTGCCCTCGCGATTGCAAGCCCGATGGTTTTCGCCATCGGGCTTTTGCTTTAGCGTCTAGCAGTGCGCCATAATTTTTCGGCCAGTTCTGAACAAGGGCGGTTTGGCAAATGCGCCAGGTTGACGCCTGCCCCACGCGCGCAAAACCAAAGCCAGGTTACGGTATAATCGTCGTATGCGACGACCTGCCTGGGGCTGGATTGCCGTAGGCGCCATCGTGTTGGCCGCGTGGCTTTACTTCACCCCGCCTGGGCTGTTGGGCAAAGCCGACGCGATCGCCTACGCGGTATGCGCCCGCGATCCCAGCCATTCCCCCTTTTTGGGCAACCGACAAATGCCCCTGTGCTACCGTTGCACAGGGATGCACTTAGCCACGCTCCTTACTTTGGCCGTGCTGGCCTGGCGCGCGCCGCGGCGCGGGGGCTACCCGCGCGGGTTGGCGGCCTGGGTCCTGGGGGGGCTGTTCCTGGCCTTTGCCCTGGACGGCACTAACGCCTTTGTCAGCGATTTCCTCCATCACCCCTGGCTCTACACACCCAACAACATCCTGCGGCTGTTTACCGGCCTGGGCATGGGCATCGTGATTGGCGCGATGCTCTACGCGGTAGCCCAGCAAGCCATGTGGGCCAACAGCCACCCCGAACCCGCACTCACCAACCGCCGCCTGGCCGCCTTGCTTTTGGCCGCGGCCGCGCTGGGTGGCTTGGTGCTCACCAACAATCCCCTGGTGCTCTACCCCGTAGCCCTGCTCACCACAGCCGACGTCGTAGGCCTGCTCAGCGCCATCTACGCCCTGTTTGCCCTGGGGCTCACCCGCCGCGAAGGGCAAGCCCATACCTGGGGCGAATTGACCGATGTTTTCTTTGTGGGTTGGGTCATTGCCATGATCCAACTCAGCCTTATGGCCTGGTTGCGCTTTAGCCTGACCCATACCTGGGGGCCTTACCCCAAGATTTGAACCATCTCGAAGGAACGACCCATGAGCATTTTTACGGCCTTTGGCCTCTCTGCCAGCGCAGGGCTCAATGCCTACATTCCCCTTTTAGTCATTGCCCTCCTGGCACGCTACACCAACCTCATTACCCTGGATCCGCAGTGGCAAGCCCTCACCCATCCTGCCATCATCGCACTGCTGGCCGTGCTCGCGGGCATAGAATTCTTTGCCGATAAAATCCCCGCGGTCAACCACATCAACGACGCCATCCAAACCGTCGTCCGCCCAGTAGCCGGCGCCATCGCCTTTGCCGCGGGAAGCGGCGCCATTGGGAGCACCCATCCGGTGCTGGCGCTGGCTGTGGGGCTTTTGGTCGCAGGAAGCGTCCACGCCACCAAAAGCCTGGCCGTGCGGCCTGCCGTCAGCCTGACCACCGGCGGCGTCGCCAACACCCCTGTCAGCATGGCAGAAGACGCCGTGGCCTTGAGCGTTTCCCTCTTGGCCATCATCATCCCCGTGGCTCTGCTCGTGATCGCGGTCGGCGTGCTGTTTTGGGCCTGGCGCCGTTGGCGGCGCACAACGCCAGCATGAGGTCTGGACATGACCGAGGAGACCCTTTCCCCCTTACAACAACGCCTCTTGTACCTGCGCTCCCAACTTGCGCAAATTCGGCACACCATCCGCCAATCGCCACAAGATGCCCTTACCGTCCTTCCAGACCTGGAGCATCTGGAACGCTCCCTTGAAAAATTAGAAACGCAAATCAGCCAGTTTGAACGCGAGCGAGAACGCGTTTTCGCGCTGGCCGATGTCTCTCGCGTGGTCAATTCCACCCTGGAATTGGACGAAGTGCTCCGCATCGTGATGGACACCATCATCCATCTCACCGGCGCGGAGCGGGCTTTCCTCATGCTCAAAGACGCCCAGGGGCAACTGCGCACCGAAATTGCCCGCAACTGGGATCAAGAATCCCTCTCAGGCGACGACCTGACCGTCAGCCACACGGTCATCAACCGCGTGGTCAGCACCGGGCAGCCCATCCTCACCACCAACGCGCAGGAAGACCCGCGCTTCAAAAGCCAAAACAGCGTGGTCTTCCACAATTTGCGGGCTATTCTCTGCGTGCCGCTCAAGGTCAAAGGGAAAGTGACCGGCGTGATTTACGCGGACAACCGCATCCGCAGCGGGGTTTTCTCTGCGGAAGACCGAGAAGTGCTGATGGCCTTTGCCAACCAGGCCGCGGTTGCCCTGGAAAACGCCCGCCTCTTTGCTTCAGTGCGCCGCACCTTGGCCGAAGTCACCGAACTCAAAAACCTGCTGGACAACGTCTTTGCCTCCATTGCCAGCGGTGTAATCACAGCCGACAGCAACGACAAAATCAACCTCTGCAACCAAGCCGCTGAGCGCATTTTAGGCCGTTCCAGCCAGGAAATCATCGGCCGCCCCCTCTCGGACGTGCTGGAACCCCTCTACACAGTACTCAACCCCCATCTGGAAAGAGTCAAAAACCGCGCCCAAACCGTGGTAGGGCTGGAAGTTGCGCCCGAATGGCCGGGGCGGGGGCGCGTGTTCCTGAACCTCAATTTGGCCCCATTGCGCGGCCCCAATGGCCGGCCTCAGGGCATGACTGTGGTGCTCGACGATCTGACTGAAAAACGCCGCCTCGAGGCCATGCGGTCTTTGTTCGAGCGCATGGTGTCGCCCAGGGTGATTGACCAATTAGACCCCGACGCGCTTCAAACCGGCGGCAAGCGCGCCACCGTGACCGTGCTCTTTGCCGACATCCGCGGCTTCACCCGTTTCAGCGAGGGCATGGACCCCGAAGCCCTGGTTTCCATCCTCAACCGCTACCTGGCCGCGGCAGCCGAAGCCATCCTGGAAGAAGAAGGTACTATTGACAAGTTCATGGGGGATGCTATCATGGCTTGGTTCAATGCCCCCATTCCCCAGCCCGACCACACCTTCCGGGCTGTCAAGGCTGCCCTGCGGATACGAAAACGCATCCAAGCCCTCTCTGCCGCCCTTCCCCCGCAGTTTCGGTTGCACTTTGGCGTGGGCATTCACGTGGGCGAAGCCGTGTTGGGCCTGATTGGCACAGAAAAGCGGTTAGAATACACAGCCATTGGCGATAGCGTCAACACGGCCAAACGCATCCAGGAAAACGCGGCCGCGGACCAGATTCTGCTCAGCGCACCAGCCTACCAGGCCGTGGCCGACAAAGTCCGGGTGCGCCACATGCCGCCCCTCAAAGCCAAAGGCAAAAGCCAACCCCTGGCAGTGTATGAACTGCTGGGGCTCAAAAAACCATGAAAAATTCCTCGCCTGCTTACCTTCCCGATCGGGACAAACTCAGCGTGGTCACCGCGACGTTGGTTGCCGCGCTCCTGGGCGGCTATTTTGTTCGCCTGCCCGATTGGGAAGTTGTGCTCCGCCTTCCAGGCTTCCTGCTGCCCCTGCATTTCAGTGCCACCCGTGCCTTTGCCGTGCTCATTGCGGCCCTGACCGCCGCGGGCACCGACTGGGTGCTGGGCGACCATCCCGCGCTGGGCAACCGCCCCACGTGGCCGCATTGGCTGCTTCCCGCGCTTACAGCCTGGGTTTTGGAAGTGCTGCTTCAGCGCCTGCCCCTGGGCGCGCTTTGGTGGGTGACCTTAGCCCTGGGGCTCATCATTTGGTTCTTGGTGCTGGTCGCCGAATATATCGTGGTGGATGCGGAAGATTTGCGCTATCCTTTGGCCGCGGCCGGGCTCACAGGGTTGGGTTTCCTGCTCTTCTTCTTGCTGGCCGTTGCCGTGCGCGCCGCGGGATGGCGGCTCTTTTTCACCGCACCCACCCTTGGCGTGGCCTCAGGCATTGTGGCCCTCCGCACATTCAATCTACAACGCCACGGCGAATGGCGTCCCATTGAGGCCGTATTCGTCGCTGCAATTACCGCCCAACTTGCCGCGGCTTTGCACTACCTTCCAATTCCCCCTTTGGCTTATGGCCTGATTTTGGTGGCAGCAGCATACGCTGCCACTGTGTATCTGGCCAACCTTATGGAAGAGCAAAGCATTGCCCAAGCCCTCTGGGAACCCGTCGTCACGCTGGCGGTGCTCCTGCTCTTGCTTCCTTGGGCATGGTAAGATGCGTTTGCGGTATGAAGACTATCTGACAATGCAGCGCCATGTTTCAGCCCAAGCCCCGCTGGAAGCCTGCGGCCTGGTCGCGGGGCATCAGGGCGTGAGCACGGCGGTGTTCCCCATTCCCAATATCCTGCATAGCCCGCTGCGCTATCGCATGGACCCCCAACGCCAGGTCGAGGCGCTGTTTGCCATTGAGCGTGCGGGCTGGGAACTGATGGCCATCTATCATAGCCATCCGATGGGGCCGCCCGTGCCGTCGGAAACCGACCTGGCCGAAGCCGCTTACCGTGTGGTTTACCTCATTTGGGCACCGGTGGGGCACGAATGGGTGGTGCGTGGGTTCTATCTCCACGGCTACCAGGTGCGCGAAGTGCCCATCCGGCTGGAATGAGCAACGCGCGGCGGTTTCTGGTGTTAGAATTGGCGCAACGGATTTTAAAAATTTGGAGGTAGCCGAGATGCTCTGGCTCAAAGCCATTGGTGTATTGGCCGTCTCGTACTTTATCGGCTCCATTCCCTTTGGGTATATCTTTGTCAAGATCAAAACCGGGCGCGATGTGCGCTCGTGGCACAGCGGACGCACAGGCACGACAAACGCGCTGCGGGTTGCGGGGGTATGGGCTGGGTTGGCCACTGTCACAATGGACATTCTCAAAGGCATCACTGTCGTATGGTTGGCCAAGGAGATCTTCCCCAACCAACCGTGGATGCATGTGTTCGCGCCGCTGATGATGATCATCGGCCACAACTATTCGCTGGTCATGGTCGAACACAACGAAAAGGGCAAGCCCGTACTGCGCGGCGGCGCGGGTGGTGCGCCCAGCGTGGGCGGGGCCATTGGGCTCTGGTGGCCGGTGGCGCTCATCCAAATTCCTGTGGGCGCGGTGATTTTGCTGGGCGTGGGTTACGCTTCCGTGGCCACCATGAGTATGCCCCTTATCGCGGCCGCGGTGTTTGCCTGGCGGGCATGGCAAGGGTTGGGGCCTTGGGCTTATGTGGTGTACGGCCTATTAGCCGAGGCCCTTTTGTTATGGTCCCTCCGCCCCAACATCAAACGCCTGATGGCCGGCGAGGAGCGCATTGTGGGCGTGCGTGCCTGGTGGCGTAAGCGTAAAGCCCGCCAACGGCACAAGGCCGCCCAACAACAGCGCCAGCAATCTTCAACCACCAACACCGTCCCTTCCAACGGCCTCAAGCATAGTTCTCACCCCTAAAAACAATCTCTCCAAAAACACATCCCCCTCTCGGGGGATGTGTTGCTTACGCCCCTCCGCCCCAACATCAAACGCCTGATGGCCGGCGAGGAGCGCATTGTAGGCGTGCGTGCCTGGTGGCGTAAGCGTAAAGCCCGCCAACGGCATAAGGCCGCCCAGCAACAGCGCCAGCAATCTTCAACTACCAACACTGTCCCTTCCAACGGCCTCAAGCATAGTTCTCACCCCTAAAACAATCCCGCAACAAAAACAACATCCCCCTCTCGGGGGATGTTTGTGTTCTGAGAGCTGACGCAAATTGATGGGCGGAGCTTGCACCACCTCAACACGGCTCAGCGCGAGCACAGCAGTCAAAGAACGCGACGCCCTGTAAGATTTATCCGCAATTCGGATTACCCAAACGGCGCTTCCTCTTTCTCTTTTTGCGACGTCCGCGGGGCTTCGCCATACAGTTGGCGATAAAGGGCCCGCAAATTGCGGCGATGGAGTTCGGGCGCCAAGCCGCCCAACAGAATCCGACTTTTGCCACAGGCTTCCACATCCACCTTGTCCAGATAATCGCCCGGATACTTCCGCCGTGCCGCCTTGCGCACCTCTTTGCGAATGCACGCCAGGTAATCCAAATCTTCCTTGAGGGTGCTCTTGATTTCGCCCCGCAACACAATCTCACCATGTCCTGGGATGATGTTTTCCAACCGCATCTTGCTCACCTGCTTGAGGGTTTCCTGCAGGGCCTCGAAATCACCATCCACAATATAAGGAATGGGCATAATCGCATCGCCGGCAAAGAGAATGCGGTCGGTTTCCACCAGCACGCCCATCCCATCGGGGCTGTGCCCAGGCATGGGGAAAATGCGCAAAATCTTCTTCCCTACCTTTAGGCTCATCTCGCCTTCGCTAATGGCCAACTGAGGCAACACCAGGCTCACCTGACGATAGGCCGAAGACGTCTGCTTGGCTTCTTCCAGCGCAGGCATACCGCGCGATTGCATCAACTGACGACAAAGCGCATGGGAAATGACCACCGCGCCAGGGAAAAAGACATTGCCCCAACTATGATCGGCATGGTAATGGGTATTGATGATATAACGCACGGGCAATTGGATGTGCTCGGCAATGAAATCCCGCAAAGCCAGGGTTTCTGCCGGCAGGGCGAGGGTATCAATCAAAACCACCCATTTTGGCCCAACCACCAAACCAGCCGTTACTTGGGCGTAATTTTCGCTTTGGAAGAAATAGACGTTGTCGGCTACGCGTTCATATTGAAACATAACCCCTCCTGCTCGTGGCTTGTTGGGGGAATCCGCAA
>JAADCW010000116.1 GCA_013154225.1 Chloroflexota bacterium | reverse complement strand
TTTTGAACGCTCTGGATGGACTTCTATCGCTTTTTTCGCCCTCCTGGCTCCTCAGGAGGCCTTGCTACTTCCCTAAAAAGCCAAAGTCCAGCAACGCCCAGGCTAAAAGCCTGGGCGTTTTTTCATCATCTGTCACTTGCGAAGGTTTAGGGCCAAGGGGGGTTGTCTAACCGCAGGCCGTGGCCGCGAATGGTGACCACATAAGCGTGATAGGGATCAGCCGCGGCCAGGCGATCGCGCAAGCGGCGCACCAACGCGTCCAAAGCCTGGTTGGAAATCCCCACCGCGTCATCGCCCCACACCGCGCGGATGATCTCGTCCCGCGGCACCACCTCGCCCTCGCGGCGATACAAGGCCAGCAAAAGCCGAAACTGCGCCGCGGAAAGGGGCGGGAACACTTCCGCGTCCTTGATCCAAACCTGATGGGTGGCCGGGTCCAAACGCAAAGCCTTGCCTGCCCCCGCGGCTGTGGGACCCATTTCACCCAAAGGCAGGGTGGCGTCGGTGCTGGCAACCACAAACCGCTGGGCCAGGGCAATTTGAATGACATCGCCATCGCGCAAGAGCACTTCCGTGCCCGGCATCACCCGACGGCCGTTGTGGTGCGTGCCGTTTTTGCTGTGCAGGTCTTCCAACACCGTGCCCTGATCTGTGGGCCGCACGCGCGCGTGTCGCCGCGACACCTGGCGATCTGGAATGACCAAATCGCAAGAAGGGTCACGGCCAATGGTCAAAGGCTGTTCCACCGTCCAGCGCATCCCGTCCAACGGGCCACCCTGGGCGATCAGCATGATGAGTACACCATTGCTTTTTTGAATGGTTGCCATCTTGTCCCTCACACGTCAGGTTTGGAAGGACGCACGATCATCAAGGCGCAAAAGTCGAAACAACCACGGTGCGCCAGCGGTAATCCAGGCGCCGACCACAGCATAGCGGCCATAGCGAGCCACCTCAGCCAGCAGGTGATCACCCGAAGGCAAAAGCCCTTTCAGGCCGCCAAAAAGCACCATCAGCCCCACCATGCCAACCACAAAACGCAAAAGGCGTATGATGGGCTGACGCGGACTGCGGGGCAGCGTTGGCCACAGTGCCACCCCTGCTAGCAGGCCAAACAGCGTGCCTGCCACAGCCAGCGCGGTGTGCAGGCTCAAAGGCGCAATAGGCTCGCCCGCCGATGCCAGGGCCAGGGTTTCCCAACTCGGCGGCAAGGCCCATGACCGCGCTACCATAAATCCTACCACAACTGCGGGCAAGAGCACAGCCATAGAAACGCCCCATGCGGCCAAAATTCTCCTACCCAGGGATTGCCGCTGCCACCAGGCCACAGCCGCGGGTTCCAAACGCGCAAAAATCACCAACCAAACCAACCCCACAACCCAGCCCACCAGCACATCCTGGGGGAAGTGAACGCCCAAAACCACTCGCGAAAGCCCAATGAGCAGGGCCAACCCCGCGGCCAGTGCCCAGCCCCACGGCTTGCCCAGCCAACGGGCAAATTCACCCCAAAAGGCTACCGCGTTTTGCGCATGGCCTGACGGCATTCCAAAAGAGGTTTCAGCCGCGGCTGGCCGCACATCGGGGCTTACCCAATAAGGCCGGGGAGTATGCAACGCCATTTTCAAGATGCTGTTCAACCCTGTGCTGGTCATCAACATCAAAGCCAACCGCAGGCCCAAACCCGCATCCAGGCTCCAATAAAGCAAGGGCAAAAGGAGCAGATAAAAATCCTCTGTGCCCAGAAAGGAGAAAAACGCCATCACCCCGTGCCACCAGGCAGGGGTGTGCTGCAGCCACAGGGTCAGGGTAAGGGGCCAAGCCATACGGTCTTCCAGTCTGGGTCAGGGCAAACGGTAGGCCTGTTGCACCAAATCTTCCAGCGCGGCCATGCCCGTCGCAAGGGGGGTGAGGTAAATAAACTCATCGGTGGTGTGTGCGCCGCCGCCGTGGGTCAACCCCATGCACACCGCGGGGAAGCCCAAACTCAGCGGCACATTGGCATCGGTAGAGGCCACCGCGGTCGAGGGCGAGACCTTCTGACGCTGCAAAGCCTGCAACGCGGCCTGCACCAGCGGATGCCCTTTAGGAATGCCGCCCGCGGGGCGCTCGCCAATGATCTTCCACGAAGTGGAAACCCCTTCTCGCTGTAAGCGTTGCGTTTCGGTTTCCACAGCCTGCGAAAGTTCCGCCAGGGCTGCGGGGTCCTCAGAGCGCAAATCCACCTCGGCCACGGCTTCGGGCGCAATGGTGTTGATGGAAACACCGCCCTGGCACATGCCCACGTTGAGGGTGGTGCGCGGATGCCGCGGCAGGGGTAGGGCTGTCAGCCGATGGATAAGTGCGGCCATCTCATGCACCGCGGAAGGGGAACCTGCATCAGCCCATGCGTGCCCGCCTGTGGTCTGCACCGTGAGTGCATACCGCCGCACGCCCAACCCACGGTGGTAAACCCACCCCAACCCCAGGCCTTCCAGCACAATATAAGCCTTGGGCTGAGCGCCAAAGCGCGCCACCACTGCCTTCATGCCTTTCAGGTTGCCCAGACCTTCTTCCCCCACATTGGCCACCAGCCACAAATCACCTTGGGGTTGCACATGGTGCGCCTGCAACAGCCACCACAAACCCAACAAAGCCGCTACAGCCACGCTGTTATCGCCAATGCCTGGGCCAAACAACCTGTCGCCCTCACGGCGCAGGGTGAGCGGTGTGTCTGCAGGGAAGACCGTGTCCAAATGGGCCGAAACCACCACCGGACGGGCTTTTGGGTCGCTTCCGGGAACGCGGGCATACACGTTGCCCACCGCGTCTTGCGTTACTTCCAACCCCTCTGCAGAAAAACGCCCCATCACAAACGCGGCGCGCTGTGCCTCTTGCCCCGTGGGCGCAGGGATCTGCTGAATGGCCATGGCTAACGATACTAACCTGGAAAGAAAATCCATACACACCTCGCTCCCTGAGGCTACACCTGCTGTACCGAAGCTGAGACCACTTCTGCCCGTCGGGAAACCAAAGCAGGCAAGGTATCCAACAATGCCAGCGCGCCCCGGGTTTCCACAGCCAGAGAAGCCGACACCGCGCCTTGCACCACCGCCTGCACCGGGTCCAAGGTTTCCCGATAGCCCACCAAAAAGCCCCCGGCAAAGGCGTCATCTGCGCCCGTGGGGTCCACCATGCGGGTGGGATACCCAGGCACAACCCAACGGCGGTTGCCGTTGACGTCATAAAGCCACACTTCCCCTTCCGCGCGGCGGATCACCACATACCGCACCTGCCACTGCCCCAGGGTTTCGGCCATTTCCCACAAATCGCTGGTGCGCTCGCGAAAAACCGCACGCAACTGCGCCTCGGTGACGATGAAAGCGGTCAGCCCGGTCAGCAGGGCGGGCAAGCGGTCGTAAAACAGCGCGGTCATATAGGCCGAGTGGGGCGCGAGGGTAATAATGGGGACGCCCGCGGTGCGCAACGCCGCGGGCAATAAACTATGGGTGAGGAAATCGTGGGGGCAAAAATGAGCGGCCCGCGCGTCGCCAAAATTAGGCGGCAAGTCGCTAATACGCAGAGAGGTGGGTGTAGGCTTGTCGAGATTGGCGCGCTGTACCGGCGGTGGATTGTAATTCAGCAATGATTTGGGGAACGTAATACCACGACGGGCAAACGCGGCCAAAGGCGATTGGGGGCTCAAACGCCCTGAAGGTTCGTAAACCAACACCCGGCGGGTTTCCAGCGGCTCAGGAAGCCGACGCACACCCCGCACATCCCACCCTCGGGCGGCTAAATCATCCAGCCAGGTCTGAGGAAAATCTTCCCCCACCCGACTGATCAAACCAACTTCTGCCCCCCACAACGCAGCCCCAGCGGCTGCATAAAGCACTTCGCCCCCTGGCACGTCCAACAGGGGTTTCCCCTGCGGCGGCAAAATGTATTCTCGATTCAACGGACCTAAAAACAAATAAGTTGGCATGCATGCTCTCAAAATAGAAAGTTTTTCCACCCATTCCTGGCGGCTGAGGCCTTCACGGCAAATCAATCAAATCGCCGCGCTCGTACCCCTCTTCGCCCAGGCGCATCCGCACGTACGACGCATACCGCTCAGGATGAATGCGTCCTTCAGCCACAGCCTCACGGATGGCGCATCCTGGCTCGTGGATATGGGTGCAATCACTAAACTGGCACAAAGGCACCAAATCGCGAAATTCAGGGAAATAGCCGTCCAATTCTTCCGGCTCAATATCCCACAAAGAAAGCGCCTTCAACCCCGGCGTATCGGCCACCCAGCCGCCGCCTTCCAAGGGGAACATCTGGCGCACCACCGTGGTGTGACGGCCTTTGCCCGTGGCTTTGCTGATTTCCCGCACAGCCAGCCCCAGCCCAGGCTGTACCGCGTTCAGCAGGCTGGATTTTCCTACGCCTGAAGGCCCAGCAAACACCGAAACTTTGCCGGTCAGACACTCGCGCAAGGCGTCAATGCCCTCACCGGTTGCTGCAGAGGTGTAAATCACCGGATAGCCAATGTCTTCGTAATGGCCAAAAAGTTCCTTTGCCCGATCTTTGCCCACCAAATCCACCTTGTTGGCCACGATGAGCGCAGGGATCTCTTGCTTTTCGCTGATCACCAGGAAACGGTCGAGCATCCGCAGTCGGGGGTCGGGCTGCGCGCAGGCAAAGACGAACACAGCCTGGTCAGGATTGGCGATGATGATTTGCTCATATTCGCCCCGCGGCGTGGGCGCCATGCGGGAAAGTTTACGCACGCGCGGCTCCACGGCCTCAATAAGGCCTGTGCCATCAGGAAGGCGACGGAAGCGCACCCAATCGCCCACGGCGACAATATCGCCGCGGCGCGGGCCGCGCTTGAGTTTGCCCCGCAAACGGCAGACAATATCGTCGCCCTCTTCAGGGTGCACGGTATAAAAGCCAGATTGCGAGCGGATGACCAACCCGCGGGGGAGATCTTCGGGAACAGATTGCGCCATACTATGGCTCCGGTGTTGGGGTCACTTCAGGCGTGGGAGTGCGCGTCACGCCAATTTGCGATTCCCACGGATACACTGTGCGGGGTTTGCCGTAGAAATAAATTTCCACCACCCGCCGCAAAATCGGCGCCGCGACGTCAGCGCCTTCGCCGCCGTATTCCACCACCACAGCCACGGCAATGTCGGGCTTGTCTTCCCGCTGAGCATCGGTGTAGGCCACAAACCACGCGTGAGGCTCGCCCGCCGCGGTGGTGGCAGTACCGGTTTTGCCGTAAATCGGGATGGAAAAGTTGAGGAAACGCCAGTAAGCCGTGCCGCGGGGGTTGCTCACAACCAGCCTCATGCCTTTGCGGATGATCTCCAGATTCTCTGGACTCACAGGAAGTTTGCCCCGCTCTTTAGGCTCAAACTGCTGAATGATCGAACCATCGGGGGCTACGATTTTTTCCACCATCTGGGGAACGTACAACGTGCCGCCGTTGCCCACCGCGGCAACGTAATCGGCCACCTGCAAGGGCGTTACCAGGGTGGAACCCTGCCCAATGGCCTGCTGAACCGCTTCCCGCTCATTGGTGGGATCGGTAATCTGCCCGGCTTCATCGCCAATTTCAATGCCCGTGGGGCTTCCCAACCCAAACCCGCGGGCCATCTCTGCCACCGCGTTGGGTTTGTAGTTCTTGTACAAATCCAGCCCAATGTGCCAGAAATATGGGTTGCAGGAACGCATCAGGCCCTCGGGCAGGCTGAGTTTGCCGCTGGGCGCGAAGCCGTGGTCATAGGTCCAGTCGTAGAGGGTCAGCCCTGGAATCTCGGTAAACTCATAGCCGCAGTTATAAATGGTATCTTCTTTGAAGCGGCCGCTTTCCAGCGCGGCTGCCATGGTGATGATTTTGAACACCGAGCCCGGCGGATACAGGCCGTGGGTGGCTCGGTCGAGCAAAGGGTTGTAGGGGTTGTTGAGTTCCTGCAACAAAGCTGGACTGTTGAAATTCGCGGTTTCAAACGCGTTGGGGTCAAAACCCGGAGAAGACACCAAAGCCAGCACCCGACCAGTGTCGCGTTCCAGCACCACAATCGCGCCCACAAAGCCCCGCATGGCTTCCTGGGCCTGGAGTTGCAAATCGCGGTCAATGGTGGTGTAGAGGGTATCCGCAACCTGGGCATCAGACTTGCCCAAAGCCTGCACGATATTGCCGTCTGCGTCCACCACGTAGAGGGTGCCGCCGTTCTTGCCCGCGAGATACGACTCACCCCAGCGTTCCAGCCCCATGCGCCCGACCTTTTGGTCAATGCGGTAGCCCTTGCGGCGGTATTCTGCCACCTCATCGGGCTGAAGCACGCTCACATAACCCACGCCGTGGGGCGACACGCCGCCGCCGTAATACCAGCGACCGCTGTAACGCCGCAACACCACGCCCGCATAACCCACCAGTTGGTCGTAATACTGCTCGGCAATGCTCAGGGGCACTTCAGCCACGGGGATATAGCCCCCCGGCGGCGGGGATTCATACGCGTTGCGGATGATGTTCGGGCTGATGCCAGTCACACGCCACAACAGATTGAAGAGGCTGTCTGCCTGTTCTGGATCCACCTGGCCAGCCATCAAGCCAATGGCCATTGCGTCGGCCTGCATGGCAATGATGTCGCCGTTGCGATCGTAAATTTCGCCCCGTGGGGGCACCCGCAAATCCATCGCAAGGCGTTTGCCGCCGTGAAGTTCGGGCAAAATCAGCGCCTCATCCCACTGCACCCGCCACAAGCCATCTTCCAGGCTCAAATTCATCACGGTGTCGCGGGTAATATCGCCCACCACCGCGCTGTGCAGGGTCACGGTATAAGCCACTTGCGCGCTGTGGGGTTTGACGAGGGATGAACGCAATTGGTAATCCACGCTCTGAAGCGCGGCGTTTTCTGCCACGTCTTCGTAATAAGCGGCAAAATCTTCTTCAGTGATCGCATCCTTGCTCACCTTGGTCAGCAGGCGATACATGCTTTGGTAATCTTCCTGCTGCCAGGCATGCAAATACGCATCAGCCACGGCCTGGGGGTCAGGCACGTGGGTAGTGGCAATCTGAGGGGAAGGCAGGGCGGTGGGGCTCGGCTCAGCCGAGGGCGTGGCCGTGTGGCACGCGCTCAGCATCAGTCCCAGGACCACCAGCACCAGCATGGCTATTGAAAATCGCTTTGAGGCCAACATAGGCTCTCCCAAAAATCAAAGGTCTTGCTGTTCGGATGGCACACAGGCCGAAAGGTTACCTGCACAATTGTACCCCAAAGCGGCTACACACCTCGCGGGCACGTCTTCAGCGGGGGAAGCCCCCAACGTGCGAAGCATACAAGCCAACGTGCACAGCGGAAGTCCCACCACGTTGGCATAACAGCCTTCGATGCGCTCGACAGGCGCGAACGCGCGGTTTTGAATGGCATACGCGCCGGCCTTATCCAAAGGATCGCCGCTGGCCACGTAAGCCGCAATTTCATCGTCGGTGAAGGCACGCATGAACACCGCGGTGCGTTCCACCGTGGTTTCCATGCGCCCGGTGAGGGTATCGAGCACTGCGACACCGGTAAGCACCGCGTGCTCACGCCCGCGTAGGCGGCGCAGCATGGCTTCAGCCTCGGCCTCGTCCGCGGGCTTGCCCAAAATCTCGCCGCGATCCACCACCGCGGTATCCGCGGCCACAATCCAGCGAAGCTTCCCCATTTCATCCGGCGCTTCGCTTCGCCCTCCGCTCAGGACGTGGGTGAGGGCTTGGGCTTTGGTTGCAGCCAGGCGACGGACGTAATCCGCGGGGGCTTCATTGGGAAGGGGCGTTTCGTCCACGTTCGCGGCCGCGGCCTGCACCGGCAGGCCCAGCAGCTTGATCAATTCCCGCCGCCGCGGAGACTGCGAGGCCAGCAAAATGCCCTCGGGCGTGCTCATGCCGCATCCTCCAGCATCAGCCGCGCGGCACGGCGGCCAATTTCCACCGCAAAATTGGTGCCCCGATCCCACGGATACACCTGATACATGCTCGCGAGATACAACCCCGATACCGGTGTGCGGATGGACGGAATATTGCGGCTGTGGTTCACCACAGGCACAGGCTGGGCATAACGGGCGCGGTAAAGCCAGGCATCCTGCACCCAACTTTCGTCAAAATCAGGGTTGATGCGCTTCAACGCGGGCAGATAAATGGCCAGCAGTTCCTCTTTGCTCAGGTTGAAATATTCGTGATCCGTGGGCAGGTAATCCCCCACGTAAATGATGTGCGCACCGCCAAAATGCTCCGGCGGCACAAAATGGGTGTGCTCCACCAAAATCAAAAACGGGAAGCCAGCCTGCTTGGGAATGTTATACCAGTAATAGCCCTTGTCAGAAAGCGGGCGGTCAAGGGCCAAGGCCACAGCCAACGCGCCCATGTTCTTCAGCCCTTTCAACCCAGCAAGATAATCCTCGGGCAAATCAGGAGCAAGGTTGGCAAAAATGCGGGGCGGCAGCGCGGCCAGCACCTGGTCGTAGGTCTCGGCCTCGCGGCCTTCGGCCTCCACCTGGAAGCCGCCTTCGATAGCCTTCACACGGCGCACAGGGGTTTCATAATGGAAGACCGCGCCGCGCGCCTGCAGTTGGGCGGCAAAGTCGTCGGCAAAGGCCTGGAATCCGCCCTCGTACGTGCCCAGCCGCGGGGTACGAGCATGGATGCGGGCCCAGAACCACGCCATGTTGACTTCCTGGTAGTAGGGGCCAAATTTACCAATCAACAGCGGCTCCCACAAGGCCCGGTATGCGCGTTCCCCCAAGGTGCGGCGCAACCATTCGTGCGCGGTGTGGCGTTCCAGCGGCTTCCAAAAAGGCGTCAGCCGCAAATACATGCCAACCAGGCCAAAACGGATTTTGTCAGGCCAACTCAGGCCCGGATAGGCCAACACAGAAAGGGCCGAATCAAAGGGATAAAACTTGCCCTCGTGATACACCACCGTCACCGGCCTGGGAAAACGCACCTTGTCTTCCAGGCCGAGTTCCCGAATCAAGCCCAAAACGTGCTTGTCGGTGGCAAACCAATGATGGTAGAAGTATTCCAGGCTCCAATCCCAGCCAGGCTGGCGGAAGCCCGAAGCCAGTCCGCCGGGGCGGTCGGCGGCTTCGTAGAGGGTCACGTCGTGACCTGCATTCAGGAGATCGTAAGCGGCGCTCAGGCCTGTCAGGCCCGCGCCAATAATAGCAATGCGCATGGGGAAGTCCTCATCGTCGTGGAAGTCGGGGGAGTCGTGGAAGTCGTAGGAGTCGGGGGAATCGGGAAAGTCGAAGGACGAGCGGCAAATACACAGTCGTCATGGCGTGAAAAAATGCCAGACAAAACCGCGGGGGTCTGGGCGGGGGCGATGCAGATCGCCAAAAACCTGCTGGGCCTTTCGACGCAACGCGGCCACCACCGCGGCATGTTCCTCATCGGGCAAACCCCAATAAGGCGTAAACTGGCGGGTGCTCACACCTTCCAAAACCTCTGCAGGCACCACGGTTTTCTGCCAGCGTGCGGCTTCCACCGTTTGCGGCGGGCCAAGCCGGTCGCGCAAATCAGCCACAATCTCAGGGTAATCGCGCCACATAGGGGCGCTGAGGTCATACCCCCGCTCAGCCAGAGCCTGCCGCCAGGCGTGCAGGGTCCAGCCCACGGGAGCGTGGGGGTCGTGATCAATATAGCCCAAAGCAAACACCCCGCCAGGGGCCAGCACCCGCTGAATTTCATCCAACGCCGCGGGCAAATCCGGCACCAAGTGGAGCGCATGCACACTGAACACCGCCGGAAAAGCCGCATTCTGCAACGGCAGTCGCGCCGCATCGGCCAATACGGGCTGAGGGAAGCGGGCATCCGCAGGCCGCTTGGTGCGCAGATGAGCGAGCATCTCGGGCGAGAGATCCACAGCCACCACAGGGAACCCGCGCTCGGCCAGGGGCAAAGCAAAGCGCCCACTGCCTGCGCCCACATCCAACACCCGCGCGGCAGGGGCAAAGCGGGCAACCAAAGCGGCCACAATGGCCTCTTTCACAGCCGGGGGCAAACCGCG
>JAADCW010000207.1 GCA_013154225.1 Chloroflexota bacterium | reverse complement strand
TGGGCTTTTCGGCCGCGGCCGCGGTGTGGGCGGCTTGCGAAATTGCCGCAGATTTGCGGGAAGGCATGGTGGTGGCGATTTTGCCTGATGCCGGCTACAAATATCTCAGCAGTCCTTTTTGGCAAGGGCTGGGGCAGCGGTAAGGTGAGAAGTGCAGATATTGGTGAGATGCTGATATTGTCAAAACGCCCTCACTTATTCCCTGTTGCCTTGCTTGGGAAGCGTGAGGGCGTATCTAACCTTTTTTGATTGGTTCAATATGAGGCGCGCCTGCACTTCGTATAGCCAGCGTGAAAGAGCGGCGCTTCGCATAGCCAGATACGAAAAGGGCAATTTCCCCCTTCTCCCATTGGGAGAGGAGCGCCATTCTGCTGCGTGCAAGGTGCCTTGTAATCCCTCGCTCATCCTGGTAGCGGAAAATGGGGATCAACAAGCGCCTTCCAGGCTTCCAGCCCGCCATCCAGCCGCCGAACATGGGCAAAGCCCGCGGCTTTCATTTTCGCGACCGCGTCGGCCGAGCGCCGCCCTCGGCGGCAGACCACCACGATCTCGGCTTCTCGCGGCAAATCTTTCAGTGCTGTGTCCAACTGTTCCAGGGGCACGTTGCGCGCCCCGGGCAGGTGGCCGATTTGAAATTCTTCTGGGTCGCGGATGTCAATCACCAAAGGCGGGTGGGAACTGGCAAGGCGCTGGGCAAGGGCTTGCGGGCTGATGGTGTCCTCAGTGGCGCTTGCCTCTGCTGGTACCTCGGCTTGCCCACACGCGGCTTCGTCGTAATGCGGCCCAATGGCTGTGATTTCCGGATGCTCTCCGCAAACTTTGCACTGGGGGTTTTTGCGCAGGCGGATGACGTCAAACGTCATGGCCAGCGCGTCGTAAAGGAGCAGTTTGCCAATGAGGGGCTTGCCAATGCCCAGGATGAGTTTGAGGGCCTCGGTGGCTTCCAGCGTGCCCACCACGCCAGGCAAGGCGCCCAGCACGCCGGTTTGAGCGCATGAGCGGCGTTGCGCCGGTGGGCTGGGGAAGATGCACCGATAGCACGGCCCTTCAGCCGCGTAGAAAACGCTGACTTGTCCCTCAAAGCGGGAAATCGAGCCATAGACAAAAGGCTTGTTTTGCAGCACCGCGACGTCGTTGAGCAAATAACGAGCGGCAAAGTTGTCGGTGCCGTCGAGGATGATATCGTAGGTTTGGATCAGGTCCCACGCGTTGTCGGCGGTAAGCCTTTGGGGATAGGCCTCGATTTGGATGTGGGGGTTGAGTGCCTGCAGGCGGCGTTGCGCGGCCAGGGCTTTGGGCTCGCCAACCTCTGCCGTGGCATAGAGCACCTGACGTTGGAGGTTGCTTTCGTCCACCACGTCGCCGTCCACCAGGCCCAGGCGGCCCACACCTGCCGCGGCCAGGTAAAGGGACGCCGGCGACCCCAATCCACCAACGCCAACCACCAAAACCGACGCGCTTTTGAGCCGTCGTTGACCTTCAAGGCCCACTTCAGGAAGCACCACGTGCCGCGCGTAGCGCTTCAATTCTTCAGGGCTTAAATCGGCCTGAGGGGGCACAGGAATGGACATTTTTCCTCTCCGAGTTGGGGTTGGGCAGATTATACCAGGGGCTGTTTCCCTGAAAATGCGTGTGCTTATCGGGTGAAAGATGTTCCCCGCGGCGCTTTGTGTGCTTCCTGGGGTTGGGGCTCGAGCGAACCCCAGGCTTCGCCCGCGTTTTTGTGGGGGCTTGGGGCGCCACGTGGTATACTTTTCCCCGCTATGACTGACCACATCCGCAATTTCTCCATCATTGCCCATATTGACCACGGCAAATCCACCCTGGCCGATCGCCTGCTCCAGCTCACAGGCACCATTTCCGAGCGGGAGATGACCGAGCAGGTGCTGGATGATATGGATTTGGAGCGCGAAAAAGGGGTGACCATCAAGGCTTCGGCTGTGCGGATGCGTTACACCGCCCAGGACGGGCAGACATACGAACTCAACCTGATTGACACCCCTGGCCATGTGGATTTTGGCTATGAAGTGAGTCGGGCATTGGCCGCGTGCGAAGGCGCGCTCCTGGTGGTGGATGCCTCGCAAGGCGTCGAAGCCCAAACGCTGGCCAACCTTTACCTCGCGTTGGAAAACGACCTGGAAATTATTCCGGTCATCAACAAAATTGACCTGCCTTCCGCGCGGCCCGACGAGGTTGCCCAGGAAATCGAAAATCTGCTGGGCACGCCAGCCGACGAGATTTTGCGGGTTTCCGCCAAGGAAGGCACCAACGTGGAGCAGGTGTTGGAAGCCATCGTGCGGGAAGTGCCACCGCCCCAGGGCGACAATCAGGCCCCTTTACGCGCTTTGATTTTCGATTCCCATTACGACCCCTACAAAGGCGTGGTGGTTTACGTGCGGGTGGTGGACGGCCAACTGAGCAGTGAAGACACCCTGCGCTTGATGGCTTCCGGCGCAACATTCAAGCCCGTGGAAGTAGGGGTGTTTGCACCTCACATGACGCCTACCGGCAAACTGGAAGCCGGCGAGGTGGGCTACATTGCCACTGGGCTGAAAACCGTGCGCGAAGCCCGCGTGGGCGATACGGTGACCCACGCCCAGCGCCCAGCCGATGAGCCGCTGCCCGGTTATCAGCATCCCAAGCCCATGGTTTTCGCGGGCATTTATCCCGTCGAAGGTGAAGATTATCAAGACCTGCGGGACGCGCTGGAGAAACTCCAACTCAACGATGCGGCGCTGGTCTTTGAGCCCGAAACCTCGCAGGCTTTGGGCTTTGGCTTCCGCTGTGGCTTTTTGGGCATGTTCCACATGGAGATTGTGCAAGAGCGCCTGGAGCGGGAATATGGCCTGGATATTGTGGTCACCGCGCCTTCGGTGGAATATGAGGTGGTCTTGCGGGACGGTACGACCCTGATCATTGATTCCCCTGCAGAACTGCCCGACGAAGCCCAAATTGCCGAAATTCGGGAACCGTGGATGAAAATTCAGATTTTCACCCCCACCGAATTTTACGGCCCGGTGATGGATTTGGTCACCAAGCGCCGCGGCATTTTCATCAGCCAGGAATACCCCACGCCCGATCGGGTGGTGCTGCATTTTGAACTGCCCCTTTCCGAACTCATTGTGGACTTCTTCGACCAACTCAAATCGCGAACCCGCGGCTACGCGTCCCTGGATTATCAATTTGCCGAATATCGCCCGGGCGATTTGGTCAAACTCGAGATTTTGGTCAATGGCGAGCCTGTGGACGCCCTCGCGACCATTGTGCACCGAGACGAAGCCTATCACAAGGGGCAGAAACTGGTCTCAAAATTGAAGGAACTTATCCCGCGGCAGTTGTTTGCTGTGCCGGTGCAGGCTGTGGCCGGCGGGCGGGTGATTTCGCGAGCCAACATCAAAGCCCTGCGGAAAGACGTTTTGGCCAAGTGCTACGGCGGCGACGTGACCCGCAAGCGCAAGTTGCTGGAAAAGCAAAAGAAGGGCAAGAAACGCATGAAGATGGTTGGCCAGGTGGAAATTCCGCAAGAGGCTTTTCTGGCTGTGCTCAAAGTGGGGGAGGACACGCGTTGAGCCCTGAGGCCACCGCAAGCTGGAAGCGGGCAGTGCCCGGCTTGGTGATCAGCGTGGGCGCGCTGGCATTGGTTTTTGCCCTTAGCGACACCACCGCGCTGTGGGATGCTTTGCGGCGTATGCCCGCGCGTACCTGGCTGACAGCCGCGGGGCTGTTGGCGCTTTCCCTGGCCTTACGCGCGGCCGCATGGCAACGCCTGTTAGGCCAACGGGTTTCCTGGCCAGACGCGTTTTGGGCTCTGGATGCTGGTTACTTGGTCAACAACGTCATCCCTTTTCGGGCTGGAGAAGCCACCCGCGCGTTGTTGATTGCCCCCAAGGCTGGGGTGTCCTTTTGGTATGCGCTTTCCACCGTGTTGGTCGAGCGCTTGCTGGATGTCATCATGCTGGCCGGCATGCTGGTGAGTACTTTGCCTTGGGTTTTGGATTTGCCCTGGGCACGGCGGACTTCGTGGGGCTTTGGCGGTGCGGCTTTGGCGGCCTTGCTTGCCCTCATGTTTGCCGCACGACATCGTGAAGCCATTGCCACCCGCATCGCACCCTGGCAGGAGGCCCAAGCGGGCTGGAAGCGCACGTTGGCGCGCTGGCTGACGGCCTTTTTGAACGGTCTGGACGCGTTGACCCATCCAGCCGCGCTGGCCGCGGTTGTGGGCCTGATGGCGCTTTCCTGGAGCGCCCAGGTGGTGGCTTATTGGCTTACCCTGCGGGCCTTGGTGCCCCAGGCTTCTATGCTGTGGGCCGCGTTTGCCCTGGGCAGTGTGGGTATGGGCATTGCCGTGCCTTCGGCCCCGGGCGGCGTGGGCGTGATGGAAGGCGTGATCGTGTTTGTGTTGGGCGCATTGGGCGTCGAGGCCTCGGTTGCTTTGGCTTATGCGTTGGTGATGCACGGTGTGTATTATCTGGTCACGGGTATTTTGGGTTGGATAGGGGTGACGGTGTACGGCGTGGCGTGGTCAGACCTGCTGGCGCAGGCCCGTGGCCAATAGCCCGCGGCGGTATTCTTGTTTTTGAGGAGGCTTATCATGGCACAGCGTTATCTCATCACTGGCGGCGCAGGCTTTATCGGGGTCAATTATGTGGCCCGTTTGTTATCCCGTGGGGAAGACGTCACGATTTACGACAACCTTTCTCGGGCTGGCGCGGCGCGCAATCTGGCCTGGCTGCGGGAGCAATTTGGCGCAGATGCCTTCCGCCTGGTGGAAGGCGACGTTCGGGACGCGGCTTTGCTGGCCGTAACCGCGCGTGAGGCCGATGTCATTGTCCATTTGGCCGCGCAGGTGGCGGTAACCACGTCGGTGCGCCACCCGCGCCTGGATTTTGAGATCAACGCCCAGGGCACGTTCAACGTCATGGAAGCCGCTCGCCTCTCCCCGCGGCAGCCGATGGTGCTGTATGCTTCCACTAACAAGGTATATGGCGGCATGGAAGACGTCGCAGTGGTGGAAGAGGAAACCCGTTACCGCTACGCGGATTTGCCCTATGGCGTGCCTGAAACCCAGCCTTTGGATTTCCACTCGCCTTATGGCTGTTCCAAAGGCACGGGCGACCAATACGTGCGGGATTACGCCCGCATTTACGATATTCCCACCGTGGTTTTCCGCCAAAGTTGTATTTACGGCCCGCATCAGTGGGGCGTGGAAGATCAAGGCTGGGTGGCCTGGTTCATCATTGCCGCGGTCACCGGGCGTCCCATCACGATTTACGGTGACGGCAAACAGGTGCGGGATGTGTTGTTCGTAGAAGACCTGCTCGACGCCTACGATGCGGCCATTGCCCGTCGGGAAGCCGTGGCTGGGGAAGTGTTCAACGTTGGCGGCGGCCCTCAAAACACCATTTCCATCTGGCGCGAGTTTGGGCCTCTGCTGGAACGCCTCTTAGGCCGCCCCATTCCGGTGACTTACGGCGATTGGCGGCCTGGCGACCAGCGGGTGTATGTTTCTGACATTCGGAAGGCCGAGAAGATGTTGGCCTGGCAGCCGAAGGTAGGCGTGGAAGAAGGCGTGGAAAAATTGCTCGCGTGGGTGCAGGCGCACCGCGAGTTGTTCTAACAGACTTCAGCGGCCTTGCTCGGGAAAGGCCAATAAAGACTTTGTTTTGGAGTGAAAGTTCGCATGAAAATTCTCATCATGCTCACTTATTACCGCCCCCACACCAGCGGCTTGACCATCTATGCCGAAAGAATGGCCAAAGCCCTGGTCGCGCGAGGGCACCAGGTGACGGTGTTGACTTCGCAATATGATGCCAGTTTGCCTCGGCGGGAGACCGTGGACGGCGTGCAGGTGGTGCGGGTGCCAGTGTGGTTTCGGGTCAGCAAAGGCGTGATCATGCCCACGCTGGGTCTGGAAGCCACCCGTGAAGTGCTGGCGCACGACGTGGTGTCATTGCACTTGCCCCAATTTGACGCCGCGGGCGTGGCCCTGCGGGGGCGGCTTTTCCATCGCCCCACGGTTATTACTTATCACTGCGACGTCAAACTACCTCCTGGTGCGTTCAACCGGGTGGTCAACGCAGTGGTGCATGGCATGGACCACCTCGCGGCCATGTTTTCCCACCAAATCGTGACCTACACGCAAGACTACGCGGATCATTCGCCTTTCTTGCAGCGTTATCGCCACAAACTCACCACAATTTTGCCGCCCGTAACCCTGCCCAAGGCGCCCCCCGAGGCCATTGAGGCCTTTCGGGCTCAGCATAATCCTGAAAACCGCCGTCCAGTGATTGGCATGGCCGCCCGTTTGGCCGCGGAAAAGGGGGTGGAATATCTGGTGGCCGCGATGAAAAAGGTGGTGGAGGTCTATCCTGAAGCCCTGGTGCTTTACGCGGGGCCTTATGAGAATGTGTTGGGCGAAGAAGCCTATCGGCGGCGGGTGATGCCTGCCATCCGCGAATTGGAAGCCCAAGGCCATTGGCGCTTTGTGGGCTTGCTTTCGCCGGAAGAAATGGCCGCGTACTATCCCAACCTGGATGTCTTGGTGCTGCCCAGCCTCAACGCCACCGAAAGTTTTGGCCTGGTGCAGATTGAGGCCATGATGAACGGCGTGCCAGTGGTGGCTTCCAACCTGCCTGGCGTGCGTCAGCCTGTGAAGATGACCGGCATGGGTGAAATCGCGGAAGTGGGCGATGCGGAAAGCCTGGCTTCGGCATTGCTCAAGATTTTAGGCAATCCTGAGGCCTATCGGGGTGACCCCGAAGAAGTGGCGCGCACTTTTTCGCCTGATGCCAACGCCGCGGCCTATGAGCGGTTGTTTGAATCGCTGCTGCAAAAGCAGCGTGCCTGATGGGTTGCCCTTAAATCGTTGGAATGCTTTATAATCAAGATGGCCTTGGGAGAGGCCACTGAAGGGGAGCGAGAGTGTGGAGGAGGGGGCTAAGCACTTTCCCTGCTTGCACGTCACCGCACATCTTTCCCAAGGAGGTTTGTATGACAACGCGCTTTTCCCTCAAGCAAATTCTGTTGATTGGGCTTTTGGTGCTCCTTGCTGGCTGTTCAGGCCAGGAAGGAGCCACGCAAAATACCAGCGGAAATGGTCAAATTCAACTCAATCCACCCGCCCAAAGCGCGGCCGCGGCAACGCCCGCCGCGCCTTATCAGGCCAAGCCTTATGATCCCGCGCACGATCCTTACTTCCCCTTGAAGCGTCTGGTGGCCTTCAAGGTGTTGGATGCGCCTGGTGTCCAGCAATACACGGCCACGGTGCGGCAAGGTGATGCGTTTCAGGTGGAAAACGTTTGGTGCGCGGCCTCTCAGGACATCCTGAAGAGCAATTTGCAAGCCATGCAGATGACCATCACCGTGGACGCCCATCCCCTGAGCCCAGACCAACTCACGAAGACCACCTTCCCAGCCCAGCAGGGCAGTTGGTGCTACAGCGAAGTGGCGACGATTTCGTTTGGAACGCCCGGCGCGCATTCGGTTTCTATTGAACAGAACATCCAGCAAAAGATCAACGATGGGTGGGGAGACTATGCCCCCGGCGCTTATGTTCAGAACGTGAATTTCAACGTTCAGCCTGGGGAAACGCTCCAACAGCGGAACGATCGCCTGATGGCCTGCTTCCAGACCATTGCGGCCCAGCCGTATGCTGCACCGTTTTTGAACGCACTGCCCGGCGGGGTAGGCACCCTGACCCTCGACCAAGTGGCTGTATGTGAGACGTTTGACCAGGATAATTACTACTGGCTGAGCCCCGCGAGCCAAAACACGGTGCAGATTGCCCAGGGCGCGCTGCATTGGACGGTGCAGACGCAAAAGCAAGTGATCTACCGCTTGCCCCCAGTGATGCGTGAAGAAACGGATTTTGCCGTTTCTGTTGAGGCAACGCCTGAGCAGGGCGCGCCTGAAGACGCATGCTATGGGGTTTGGTATCGCATGAAACTCCGCACCACCCCCGAGGGCATGGAACAAAGCGGTTATTACTTTACCGTGTGCGGCGATGCCTTCGCGGTGTATGCCTTGCTGCCGAAGGCAAAATCGTGGCATTTCCTGGTGGGTTGGACCGCCAGCGATGCCATCAAAGTGGGGCAGACCAACCAGTTGGGTGTGATCGTGCAAGGCAACGACTTCAAGTTTTTCATCAACGGCACTCAGGTTTATGAAGCCTCTGATCACTTCATTGACCGCGGGGTGATTGCTTTGGGTGTTTCGCCCCAGAAATCCGCGGCTTATCGCTTTGACAACTTGCTTGTGCTCTCGCTGACCAAGTGAGTTACACTGCCTGATGGGCTTTGAGTTTGGGGAAGGCTTTTCTTTGCAGCCTTCCCCAAATGTTTTTTAGGCGTGGTGTGGTTAAAAACAACAACGCCTGCGTGCAGTGCAGGCGTTGGGGCGGGCGAAGGAATATAGGGCTACGAGGCTAAGTGTTCGACGATTTTACGGTGCGCGGTTTCGGTATCCATATCCACGATGGAGACCAGTTTATCGCGCCCGTTTTCGCCTGCCACGATTTCAATACGGGAAGCGGGCACATCCAGGACTTTGGAGAGGAATTTGATGAGCGCGCGGTTGGCCTGCCCTTCTACGGGCGGTGCGGTCAAACGCACGCGGATTGTGCCATCGCTTAGCACTTCGGCAATTTCGTTGCGCGAGGCGCGCGGGGTGACGCGGATAGCCAGAGCGGCACCTTGACGACCATTGTGAAACCGGAATTTTCGGGGCATAGACGACCTCACCTATAGGCTGTAGAGCAAGCGAAGTAGAACGCCACGGACGATCTCGATGAGAAAGATGAGTACAATGGGGCTTAGGTCAAACATTCCGAGGGGCGGGACGACGCGTCGAATAGGTGCCAGGAGTGGATCTACGATGCGGTCCAGTGTCTGGCGAAAGGGATGCAGGGGCGAAAGGAAGAACGACACCACAGCATCCACAACAACGAGCACCTCTAAGATATTGGCGGCAAGGTTGATGAGGTAGGCGAGAAAACCAACCAAAATGGAAACTCCTATGGTGAATTTGGGGTAAAACTTTACCCCGACGTTAGTATTTTACCCTAAAACTTTCAGGTGTGCGGCAAGGTTTTTGGGAGAATCACAAAACAGTTTTTCTCCTAAAGCAGATTTTATCCTAATCTTTCAAAAAGATTAAAAATGTGCGGTTTGGGGCAAAGAAGGGCACGCGAAATAGGGCGTGGGTTATAATAGACGCATGTTGAGCGGTGCATATCGGCGAATTTTACCTGCTTCTCTGGCGTTGGTATTGTTGGGCGCTGGAGGGGCTGTCCTTTTGGTGATGACCACCTACCCGGTGCTGTGGGCGCGGTGGGCTTTTTTCCTATGCCTTACTGCAGCCGTAACCGGATTGAGTATGCCGATTTTTGCTTATTTGCATCACCGCTTCCCTGCCCGCCGCCCGGCAACCGAGCGCACAGTGTTGCGTGAAGGTCTATGGGTGGGATTATATGTTGGTATTTTGGCCTGGTTGCAACTGGGGCGGGTGTTGACTCCTTTGAGTGCCTTTTTCCCTGCTGTGGCTTTGATATTCCTGGAAGCCTTGTTGCTTTTCAACGAACAGCATCGCAAATCGCCTTAGCGGATTGGAATCCCCATGAAAACCGATTTGGACGCTTTCCTGGAAGCCCATAATCTGGATGGCCTTCTGGTGGTTGGCCCTGCCCAGCATAACCCGGCCATGACCTATCTCACTGGCGGCGCGCATCTCACCAGCGCACTTTTGCTCAAGCCTCGCGGTGGTGAGCCCACGCTGTTCTACAACCCTATGGAGCGCGACGAAGCCGCCAAAACCGGCCTGACTGCCCGCAACCTGGCCGATTTCCCCTGGGCGCAATATTTGCAGGAAGCCCAGGGCGACGAAACCCGAGCCCAAGCCCTGCGCTTGCGGGAGATCCTGGAAACCGCAAACCTGACCCGGGGGCGGTTGGGCGTGACCGGCAGGGTGGAACTTGGCCCGTGGTTTAGCACGCTGCAAGCTTTGCAGGAGGTATTGCCCGATTTGGAAGTGGACGGCAAAGCCGCCCACGACGCGTTGCTTGATACCCGTCGCACCAAATCCGACGATGAAATTGCCCGCATTCGCCGCATGGGGCAAATCACCACCACCGTGGTAGGCCGTGTGGCCGACTTCCTCACCAGCCAGCGCGGCAAAGACGGCGTGCTGGTGAAGGCCGACGGCCAGCCTGTGACC
>JAADCW010000172.1 GCA_013154225.1 Chloroflexota bacterium | reverse complement strand
TCATGACGACGCTACAGAAAAACCCCTCTCCCAGAGGGAGAGGGGTTGGGGGAACCAGATTTTTCGCTCTCACGCCTTGGCGTCGTTTCGCACAGGCGCTCCCCCAGCCCTTCCTGGCCCATAGGCCAAGGAGGGGCATGCCGTTCCTGTTCGCGTGCAAAGTACTTGCAATAACACCTTGCTTTTTCAGGCAGGTGCGCAGGCTACAACGCGGCCAGATACGGCACCATCCAAGTCAGATGGCCCCAGTTCGTGGTGGCCAAGACGTAGCACACGGCTAAGATGAACAAAATCAACATCAGCGTGCCACAGCCTATGCCACTGCACGAGCACCCTTTGCCAAAGCCAAAGCGCTCTTCGAGAAAATCGAAAAGCCAAGCCAGCGCGGCCAATCGCAAAAGGCCACCTAAACAACCCGGACGATCATCTTGCTGCATCATTTCTCACTCTCCTGTAGGCGTTTGTTGAGGCGCCGGGGTCATTTCAGGGAGCGGCAGCATATAGGGGGCGTCGTTGGGAACCAGCATCACCTGGATGCCCGGTGCCAGTTTTTCAATATATTGATAGGTCAGTAGTTCAGGATTCTCGCGCAGCACATCGGCAATCAGTTGCAGGGCCTCGGCCTCGGCTTTAGCCTGAATCACCCGGGCTTCGGCATCGCCTTTGGCCTTGATCACCGCGGCATCGGCCTGACCCTGGGCCACCTGCCGCGCCTGTTCGGCTTCCTGCTTTTTCTGCTCGACCACAAATTTGGCCTGCAGGGCGCGCTGTTCGGCAATTTGCTTCTGCTCGATGGCCTGCGCGTATTCCTCAGTAAACGCGATGTTGCGGAGCACGAAATCTTCCAAAATCAGCCCATTATCGGCCAAACGCTGGGCCAGGTTTTCCGCAATCATTTGCTCCAAATCGAAGCGCTTGGTGCTGATCACCTCTTCAATGCGGAATTGGGAAACCGCATCGCGAATCACACCCCGCACCAAAGGGCGTACCAATTCATGGGCGTAACGGTCTTGCCAGGCAATATGCACTTCCACCACCCGCGCGGGGTCAATGGAAAAGATGACCGATGCGTCCATATACACCAACTGCCCGTCGGCAGTGCGGGCCTGGATGGAGTCGTCCCCTTCCACCGCGCCTTCCGTGGGTGTGGAAGACATGGTGTAAGTCTGTTTGGAAATGGGGTAATACACCACATATTCCGCGTAGGGGATAATCCAATGCAAGCCCGGGGTCAGGGCTTCTTTGCGGTAGCCATCAGGCGCGATGGCTGAAATCACCACCCCGCGCTCTTGCGGGGGCACGAACACCAACCCCGCGGCAACAGTGGTCACGACCACTGCGCCTAACGCGGTGAGAAGGAAAACAGTGCTGATGGGTTTAAGGGGCTGTTTCTTCCCGGCTCGCGCCAGCAACGCCAGGAAAAGCCCGCCTGTAACCAGCCACAGCAGGGCACTCAATCCCTTGAATGCGTTCACAATATCCATACGGTTACCTCCACAACACAAAAGCAGGGGATATTTTCGGTTCCATTATTCATAACACCGTTGAGGCTTCAACGGCATACCTCTCAGGATGGACGCGGCAGGGCTTCCAATTGGGCGACCCACTGGGCAATCAGGTCAAAGCCGCCCTGCCAAAAGGCCGCTTGGGTCACATCCACGCCAGCTTCCTGCAAGATTTGCATGGGCGGCTTGGAACCACCCGCGGCCAACAGATTGAGATAGCGGGGGATGAACGCCTTGCCTTCCTGCTGATAGCGCTGATAGAGGGCCAACACCAGCAATTGCCCAAAGGCATAGGCATACACATAGAAAGGCGCGTGATAAATGTGCGGGATGGAAACCCATTCCCAACGGAACTCGTCGCTGACCTCTACCGCGTCGCCAAACTGATCATGCAGGTTGTCCATGTAGGCCGCGGCCAGGTCGTTGACCGACGCGCCTTCCCGCACCATATCGTGGGCTTGCTTCTCAAACAATGCAAAATAAGCCTGCCGCATGATGGTCGCGTAGTTATCGTCCACCTGGCGGAAGAGCAAATCGCGGCGCACGGCCTCGTCGGTTTCCTGTTCCAGGAGCATATCCACCAACAGCATTTCGCCAAACGTCGAGGCAGTTTCGGCCAGGGGCAAAATCGCGTGCTGGGTGAACGCGGTGTGGTGTTGGGCCAACATGGAATGCACCGCATGGCCGAGTTCATGGGCCAGGGTGGCAACGTCGTCAGGCCGCCCCTGGTAGTTGACCAGCACCCAAGGCGTGAAATCGGGCGTTACCGTGGAGCAAAACGCGCCACCGCTTTTGCCCTTGCGGACTTCACTATCCAGATGGTTTTCCGCCAGCACCCGCTCGGCCAGTTCAGCCACCTTGGGGTCGAAGCGGCGGTAGGCGGCCATCACCATCTCCACGGCCTCACCGAAGTCGTATGTTTTGTCGGCCTTGGCCACAGGCGCGTAGATGTCGTAGCGGCGCAAGCGCTCCACGCCCAGCCAACGCGCCTTCAGGCGGAAAAAGCGGCGAAAGACTTCCGCGTTTTCCCGGGTTACCGTGAGCAGGGTTTCCACCACCTCGTCGGGCAAATGGTTTGCAAGATTCCGCACCGAGATGGGGGTGGGGAATTTGCGCAGCAAGACGTTTTCGTTATACCAATCGCGCACCCGATTTTGATAGATTTGGCCCAAAATGCTGCTGTCGTTGCCGTACACACGGTAAAGTTCCTGATAAGCCGCGGCGCGCAGGTCGGGGTCGTGATGGCGAGCATACACCATCAGTTCCCCGCGGGTGAGTTCTTTGGTTTCGCCGTCCACTTCCAGTTTGAATGTGTAGCGGTTGGTGATTGCGCTGTAAAGGGTAATGAGCGCCATCGCGCCGGTGCTGTCTTTGAGGTTGATGACCTTTTCTTCGGCTTCCGAAAGGGTGTGCGGGCGATAAAGGCGCATCTTTTCCAGGTAATAGCGGTAATCGCCCGCCACAGCCATCAGGCGCTCGGCGTTTTCATCGTCCAGGGCTTTCCACCACAAATCGAAGAACAGCAGGCGGTTTTCGATTTCCGCCATGCGCTGACGCACTTGGCCAAGCAGGTTCTGCGCGGCCTCGTCTTGTGTGTTTTCGGAAAACCGCAAATGCGCGTAACCGTAAATGCGCTCGGCCAGTTTGACGATGTCTTCCAATTCGCGCAAAAGGTTCAGGAATTCATCTTCGGGGATGTCAGGGCGCAACGCCGAGCGGTGCGCCTCAAAGGCCGCGACTTTTTCCTCCAGGGTATCAAAAGCCGCCAGCGCGGCCTCAGGCGAGGGGAAAAGGTCGTTCAAACGCCAACGGGTTTGGGTATAGGTGGTCATAGGGGTCTCTCCAGGGTGGGGGGAGAAAGAAATTGCGAATGAGGAATTGCGAACCGCGAATTAATGAGGAATTGCGAAGCGCGAATTGCGGGTAAGGCGTTAGCGGACGTTGAAGCGGATGTGCAAAATATCGCCGTCTTGCACGATGTAGTCCTTGCCTTCCAACCGCAGTTTGCCTTCTTTCCGGGCTGCGGCCATGCTTCCCGCGGCCATCAAATCGTCGTAAGAAATCACCTCAGCACGGATAAACCCTTTCTGCAAATCCGTGTGGATAACGCCCGCGGCCTCAGGGGCAGTGGCACCGCGGCGCACGGTCCACGCCCGCACTTCGTCTTCACCCACGGTGAAGAACGAAATCAAACCCAGCAATTCATAAGAAAGGCGGATCACACGGTTCAGGCCGGGTTCCTCAATGCCGTATTCTGCCAGGAAAATCTCAGCATCCTCGGGCGGCAGTTGGGCAATTTCCATTTCCAGTTTGCCCATCAGCGAGGCCACAGCACTGCGCTTGTGCGGGTAATCCAATTGCGGCGCTTCCTGGCCTTCGCCAAGGTTGAAAAGGATGAGCAAAGGCTTGCGAGAAAGGAAACCAAAACCGGCCAGAAGTTTTTCCTCCGCCGGGGTCAGTTCCACATCCCGCAGAGGGATTTCTTCGGACAGGGCTTCGTACAATTTCTTGAACAGGGCTTGCTCCTGCTCAATCTGTTTGCGATCGCGAGCGCTTTTCTTCCATTCCTCTTCCAGCCGCTCCAGTTTGCGCTCCACGGCAATGAGGTCGTTGAGCAGGAACTCCGCATCCATCGCGGCCACATCCCGCAGAGGGTCCACACTGCCCATAGGATGGGGCACGCTGGGGTCTTCAAAGCAGCGCACCACGTGCACCAGGCCATCCATTTGGGTCAGTTGATTGAGCAAGGGGCCGGAAATATCACCGCTGGCCTTGCCTTCCAACCCAGCAATATCCGCGTAAGTAACCTTGGCGTAAATTGTGCGCCGAGGCTTGAACATTTCCGAAAGAGCGTCCACCCGCGGGTCGGGCACGTCCACCACCGCGGTATGGACCTCAAAACGGCCACCGCTCATGGTCAGCGGCGCGTTGCCTCGGGTCAAAGCGTTGAAGACAGTGGTTTTGCCACTCTGCGATAAGCCAATGATGCCTAAACGCATAGGAACTCCTCGAATTTAGGATTGGCGCCTCAGCCTTTTGCCACGGGAAGCCCGCCAAACCAGGCTGACGCACCATGTTTTGGCCTGCAATTTTCAAACAAGCCGAGACTTGCAGGCCGCAAAATTATTGACCTATGCCGCCAATCCGAGTATACTTAGGCCTGCGTGCCGAAGTGGCGGAATTGGCAGACGCGACGGACTCAAAATCCGTTGGGGCTTACACCCCGTGTGGGTTCGACTCCCACCTTCGGCACCAAAAAGGCGGCTCAAAAGCCGCCCTTTTTTGTTTAAGCCCCAGGCGAGCCTTGCATCTTACGCACGAATTTTACCACGCACTCCCCTGACTGCTCTAAAACAACCAGCCCGCTCGGTATGAGCGGGCTTTTCGTTTTTCACATCTCACTGTACAGCGTGAGCACATCCCCGTTTACCAGGTCCCCACCGTCGATGGCCCAGATGGGGAAGGACAACCACCCCGTAACGCCATCCGGCTTGGTGATGCGGATTTCAGCAATACTGGCCACATCTGTAGTGAATAGCACATATGATGCCGCGGCCCATCCTACGTACCGTGACGCCTCCAGTTCTGTTCCGTCGCTCGCGTGTAGGCTACACGTGGCACCTACCGGGAGACTTGTTACCACCAACGATGATATGAGATAGAAATTTAGGTAGCAGATATCCTGCTCTGCACTGGTTCCTGGGCGCTCGACGTAAATTTTCCAGTAGCGCGCAACGGTGTCAGTAATGTCAAACTCTGTTTCACCCTGAGAATCTGTATCAAACGAACCTACATCGGTCCACGTTTCATGGTCGTTTGATGCATATATGGTGTACGTAGCACTCGGACCGGCGTCAATGTACACTTTTATCTTTCCTACGGGTAGCGGTCTGCCGGCATCAAGGATAAACCACGCTGTTCCATCGGCCTTGATGGAAAATCCGACAGTGGCGGTATCGTCATCGAACATGTTACTTAGATCAGCGTTTTGTTGAATATCTCCGCCCTCATCATATAAGGAAAATATATCCAAGCGCTGTGCACTTGTCATCCAGTCAACCGTGCCAGCCCCATTCAGGACCCGTACCAGTCGCCAGGAACCATTTTGCAACATTGTTACAGTGTGGACGTTGGTTGTGTCTGGTGTAGCAGTATCCAATGCCCACGTCGTCACGCCTCCATTGCTCAGGCTATACCGGTATACCACCAGCAACCGGTCGCCGTAGCCGTCTGCTGGCACATCCACACGCGCCTGCAAATACAGCGTCCCCGCGCCGTCATCTACCACCCGCACCGCGCTCACAAACGCCCCGGTGCGCCCTGGTCTCACCCGCAACTGCGAAGCCCCACCGGTGTCCGCCACCGCCTCCACCGTGGCGTACCCTGCCGCACCGTAACCGCCCTCGACCAGCACAAAATCAGACGCTGCGCCGTCCGTAGTCGTGGTTGCAATCGTCACCCAATCCGCCGTACCCTCGGCCAGCGTCACCGTCTCACGGTCAACCGGCACCAATCCCGGAAACTTCCCCGGCTCACCGTGCCGCTCGTCCACCATATCCACATTCGCCTCCTGGCCGTGGCCCAGGACCAGGGCGTCACGCAAAATCTTCTGATTGTTTCGAATGTATGTATTATGTGCCGCGGCCGTCCATATGTCTCCGGTGGTTACCACCGGCAATTCCACCCAATCACTTATCGGCATCGCTCACCTCCACATCTTCAGGAAACACCACCGGACGCCAGCGGCCACCGACGCCCGCATTCCCACACGAACAGCAGAAAAACACCGGCTCCGCAGGGTCGACCACCTCGGCCCCGCCGCACTCGCACCGCGCCACCCAGCGCACCTCATCCCACATCGCCTTCACCCCCTCCTCTGCCATCTCGTCAACAATGCGCTGGCCGCTATATTTCGCCAGCCGCCGGAATACCTCCCGCATCGTCGTCACCCGCATCCTGCTCTTTAGCGTTTCCGGTGTTGCTCTCATCATGCCCTCCTCAGAACCCAAATCGCGACGATATCCCCAACGCAGTCGGGAAAATCCAATACAAATCACCAAATGCAAACGCGGGTTGCAATATCCATTTTGTTTCTACCATACGGCCCACCCTGTCTAACCAATGATGCTCGACATGAATCAATCTGTAATTTCCCTGAATACTGCCTAAATCCAGGCTCACCACATCACCCACGTCCACGCCAAACTGCAACGCCGGGCGGTCTTTGAGCCGCACCTCTACCGCCGCCCGCCCCGTCGCTGGCTCACCATACCACCAGGCCAGATGGTCGGCAATGTCCTTGGCCACCAGCGCGTCTTGTAGCCACATCACATCCACAGTCAGCGCGCGCTCACCATACAATGCAGCCCCATCATCGTTGCGCGCTTCGTAATCCACGTAACCATCCATCGTGACGCCGTTTCCATAGAACTTCACCGATTGCAAATACACCGTGCTTGTGCTGCTGTTTGCGACTTCCAACTTCACGCGCTGTGGGCTGAGCAGCGTTGCAGTCACCGTCACCTGGTCACTTACATCTGCACCCGTGCCGTCCGCGCTGGCATTCGCCATGTGCTCCACCGATGTAATTTCGCCGATGTAAACGTCCTGCACACTAATGAAAATCTCCGCAGTCTCGCTACCCTGCACCGGCACCGAAGCCTGGTATTCGTACAGCAACCCCGACGTGTCCTTCGGCAAATATGCCCGCACCCGCGCCACCGTGCGCACGACATCCCACGGCAACGGAATGCGATATCCGCGCTGAATATCCGCACCTGTCACCGTAGCCACCACGTCATAGAAATCGTGACGCGAACGGAAGCGTATCGTGCCGTCGGCGCGCATCACCAGCGTGCCATACTCCGCCTCTGCTAACTCGTGCAGCGCCTGCAGCGCGCTCACACCGCTCACCCACCATACCGCTTTCTCATCTACGCCAGCCGAAAGGTCGCGATCTGCTGGCCACCCTGCTGCATCCAGCACCATCTCCATTGCATCTCCGGCATAGATGTTCTTCTGCATCGTGACCCATACGTCTTCGCCCAGCAGTGCCAACGCTCCCTCGAGATCCAACCGCACCGCGGGCACATTGCCTTCCACGCGCTGGATTTTCTTGATATTCCCCGTCATCACCGGCCACACAGTACCGTTTTCCTCTACCTCTATCCTGAAACGCTTGTTCGCCGTGAAATTAGGGTATATGGGAGACGTCTCATTCCACGGGTCATAACGCCCGTCTAAATCCAAAAGCAGTAACGTCCCGCTGCCTGGTTGCGGGGGCTCAAATCCATTTCCATTACGCGCAATCACATTTTTGCGGCCTCGCTCCAGCGTCACCCCATAAAGCGGTCCACCCTCGTCGGCCTCATAGACGCCGTCGCCGTCCCAATCCACCCACAAATGCCACCTTCGCGTCATACGCCCGCCCTCGCTAACGCATCACGCACGCGCTCGGCCACGAATGGTCCCAGCACGCGCTCCATCTCCACCTCGTCGCCCAGGCTCACCGCGGGCGAGTAGGTGATTGGCACCACCACCTGCACCCGCGCCGCCGCAGGCTCCACCTGGGGCGCGCGCCCCAATGGCGTGAACGTCGCCCGCTCCGGCCCCGCCTCGCCCGCCAGAAACAGCGTCGGCCTGCGCACCACCCAATCGCCGCCCTTCGCCTGCGGTATCGCCCCGCGCACGCTCACACCTGCTCCGCTGATTTTCGGGATACTCCCATGCTGGCGAATGTAGATGTCTACATTCACCTCAGACGGAATTGACTGAACACTGCTCGACAACCCCATGACCCCTTTGGCAAAGTCCTCCGCCGACAATTTACCTTGTGAAAAAGCCTCCACCAAATATCCAATGTCTTCCTGCGCCTTTGCCGTGGCAGGATCAATCAGCCCAAATCCCTCCGCCAAATTTGCCAGCGCACCATACACCTCATCAATTGCGCTCCCGCTGTTGTTCATGTCTTTCACCAACCCCTGCTCCATCGCGTCCAGAAGCATCTTGCTGGCAATATTGTACATAATCTCCGCGCGCTGTCGCTCATAGGCCTCAGTCGTGCCGTCCAGAGCAGTTTTCAGATCGCTATATTCATCCCGCAAACTCGCCAAGCGTTCCTTCTCACTATCCGATAACCACGTCTTACCCTCCAACGCTTCGATTTGTTGCCGCACGTCCCCCATGCGCTCCCTCAGCTCACCTGTTTTTTCAATGTAATCGTCATACGCCTTGCCCAACGGCCCCTCGATAGCCTCCTGCAACAAATCCATACTGCGCTGAAATTCCGCTTGCGTATCAATAGCACCCCGGATAGAGACAACCAGCGCCTGATGTTCATCCCCCACCTGTTGCAAAACGTCCCTATACGCCGCGCTGGTCAACATCGCCTGGTCATACGATGCCGCCTCTGCCTGTACTGCTCGGCTGTTTTCCCACATTTCACGCGTGAGCGTGCCTGTCTCTTTCTGCCATCGCTCTGTCGCCTCGCCGCCCTGCAACAACAGTTCAACCAGTTCTTCCTGGCTCGGCGCAATTTTGTGTGTTGCCCTATAGGCGCGCGCCATTTCGCGCACGTAATCCTCGTAGTTGTCTGTGGTCAAACGCACGCGCATTTCGTGCTCCACGTAGGCCTGATTCAACATTTCCGTGGCAGCACCCAAGTCTTTGGCCGTCTTGACCGCCTTATGCATCATTACAGCCCACGACGCTACCGCCGCGGCTGCCAAATTTGCCTTGGTGGCCACACCTGCCGTCGTGGTTAGCCACGCCTTCAGGCCACCCGCAGCCGCAATCGTTCGTGATAAATCGCTCACGCCTTCAGCGAGTTTTCCCACGCCATAAATCGCGGGGCCGGTCGCCGCGGCCAACGTACTGAATTCCACCACCAGTTTCCGCGTGCCGCTCGGCATCTGGTTGAACGTCTCCAGCATATCCACGAACACGTGCAACGCCTCGGTCGCCGCGGGCAACAACTCTTGCCCCAAACGGGCCTGCAAATCCTCGAACTCTGCCCGTAAAATTCGCGTACTGTTCGCCAAACCGTCGCTCGTCCGCCCGAAATCTCCCTGCGCGTGCTTCGTCTGCTCCAAAATCAGCGCATACCGCGCCTGAACCAATGCCGCCTGGCTTAGCTGGCCATTCGCGTCCGCCAAGCCCATCTCCATCGCCTTCGCCTGCACCGCGGCCTGGTTCAAATTGATACCCAGCGTCCGCAGCGGCTCTACTTCTCCCACCAACCCGCTGCGCAGTTTTTCCAGCACGTCTTCCGGGTTCAGGTTGTTGAAACTCGCCAGATCCCCCGCCAGTTTCACCAGGCTCACCGACATATCTGCCGACGCCTTCTGTCCCAGCCCCATCGTCGTAAACAGATTACCAAACGTGCCCGCGGCTTCCAACGCGGCGCGCTCACTCATCCCCACACTTCGCGCCGCGGTCCCCCCAAATTCCTCGACTATATCCGCTGCAGAGCCAAACACGACCTCGACCTTGTTCATTGCCTCGTTCAAGTCGCTGGCGGCTTTCACGCTCAGTGTTCCCATAGCAACCATTGGCGTTGTGATGCCGGCAGTGAGCTTCTTCCCAATGCTCTGCATTTTCTTGCCCCACTTTTCCGTATCGCGCTGGACGCGCTTGATATCCGCCGCGTATTCATCGGCATCCAGTGTCAAGAGCACCTGCAATTGCGATAAAACCGTCACCCTTGCCTCCTACCACCTAACCGCCTATGATTCTTTCACCGTGCCACCAAACGCCACCGTAACCATCTTGGCCACCGCTTTCAAAT
>JAADCW010000021.1 GCA_013154225.1 Chloroflexota bacterium | reverse complement strand
CGGGCTTGCCTCGCGGCAGAGGGCGGTGTTATTTGAGGGCTTGGAGAATTTGTTCCAGGCGTTCCCGGTTGTCCACCCACACAAACAGGCAGTTGACCACCATGGGGTTGAGTTGGGCTTTGGGGTTGGGCTTGCGGGAGTCCTGCAAATAACCAATGATCGGCCCGCCGTGGGTCGCGTAAAAGTAACCGATTTCCCACGCGGTGCCCGAATCCACATCGTCGCCGTTGAGCACGGCAACCACCACGTCCGCGTCTTGCAGTTGCCGCAAATCCTGCTCAAAGAAGAAGGTGGAATCGCTGTTGCGGTCGTAAATGCCCGCGTCGCGGTGGGGCAGGTAGGTGTCGAACCCCACTTTGCGGCATACTTCGTCAATGCGTTCTAACAGCCATCTTTGCTCTTCGGTAAAAAGAGGCCCGGCAATATAGATTTTCTTTTGGGTCATGGTCATCTCCTGCGACAAACACTAAGCCTTGGGTGTGGCGTTCAGGCTAAAACGACGCCACAATACACCGCCAAGTAATCCTAACAATGCGCCTCCCAGGGCAAAGGTCGGTGAAACAGCATAGCCCCATTGGAGCAGCCAGGAAGACGCCCACCGATGGCCTATGGCCAGCACCAGGTAGCCTACCATGCCCCCGCTGAAGGTGAGCAGCCCTAAGCGTACACCCCAGCGGGCCTGACCTTGCTGAAGCGCCAGCCGATAGACTAACCAGGCCATTGCGATGCTGGTCATCAAGGCCAAGAGGTAGTCCAGCCCGTTGACTCGGTCGTGACGGGAAGGGGTGATGGTGCCAGTTTGGGCAGGGGTGACCGTGGTTGAAGGTGTAGGCGGCGTTGTTGGGGTGGGCGTTGATGGCCGGGGCGTGCCGTTGTTGTTTTCCCCGGGAATTTCTACAGTGAGCACTTGCGACTGCCGTGCGGGGTCGCTTTGGGCGTGGATTTCCCACAGGCCAGGTTGCTCGGCCTGGAAAGAGGCCCGCGCGATGCCGTCGGTGGTGGTGACTTCTACGCTTTGTTGCACCTGGTCCCCGCCGGGAGTGGTCAGTAGGAAGCGTACCACCGTGCCATCGGGCACGGGATGTCCGTTGTGATCAATGATAACACCGGTGCGCACAGGCAAACTTTGCCCCAGCGCGGCCCGAAGCGGTTGATTGGGCTCGGGGGTAAGGGCCGCGGCGGCATCTTGCGGGGGCGGGAAATCCCAGAAAAGCGGGATGATTTGTTGAGGGTCGGGCGCGGTCGCGTCGATCAGGTCGTAGCCCACGCCAGAAACCGACACTGGCAGCGCGCCCGGCGGTGCGAGTTCCCGAAAGAGCAGACGGGCCGCGGCTTCCACAAAGGGCGTGGTTTTGCTGTAAAGGCCGTAATAAGCCGAAAGTTTGGAAATGTCCGTGGCGTCCAGGTAATAAGGCGCGTTGAACGCGAAAACCACCACCCGCTTGTCGCGCAACAGCCCGGGTTGTTGATCCAACAGATGCCGAAAAGCCAGGGACGTGGGGCGTTGGGGGTTGACCTCCAACAGGCCCACCACCACCCACTTGGCCCAATGCAGTTTTGAACCCACTTCAGGGTGGGCGCCAGGGTCGTCGAGCCATGCCTGAAGTTGGGCAAACGTCAGGGTGGAAAGGTTCTGGGGCACCACCTGCTGACCGCCTTGCGGGCCGTAGAGGCGGAGCACCGCGTCGCGAAAGGCCTCGGGTGAAAGCGCCATGCGCTCGGGACACGTACTACACTGGCGGTAGGCTACGGAATCCGCAATGAAGAGGATGCGCTCATAAGGTTGGGGCGGTGCGGGAAGCACGGCTTCCAGGTCGGTGGGGGACGGGCTGATCAGGGTGGCGGCTTGTTGGGCTACCTGGAAGGCCACGTCTTCCCCTTGACCGAGCACAGTGAGGGCGCCGGGGTTGGGCATGGCCGCACTGTAGGAAAAGCGGTCGAACAGGCGGCATTTGAGGGTCAGCACCCGCAGGGCTGCGGCATCCACCCGTTGGGCAAACGCGGGGTCGCTGAGGTATTTTTGGACGAAGAAATCCAGCGTGTGGACAATGGTGTCGTATTGGGTTGCATCGCTGGGATCGTGGAAGCCCATGCCCAGATAAAGCAGGTCGTTGCCGGCCAGCAGGGCATCGCGCGCCACAAGGTGCGCGGGGAAGGTCTGTTCCGTGGGGTCGTAGAACCGGCGGATCGCCCGACTGCCCAGATCGTCGGTGACGGCCACGCCGCCGTTGGCCCGCCAGGCCGCAAAGGGTTGAAGGTCCATGAGCTGGGCAAAGGCTTGCGGGTCGAGGCTGACGGGGCGGGTGGTGGCGCGAATGTTGCCCTGAAAGCCCTGATAGCGGATGTGAGAGACCAGCAGGCCGTCGGCCATCCAGGCTGGGTCGCTCGCGTTGCCGGTTACGGCAAAGAAGGGCGCGAGCTCGATCTGCTTGAGTTGTTCCAGAGACTTACGCACTGTGGCCACTTCTTCCGCTGGGGAGCGGTCGGAGCCGCTGTATCCAGGGAAGTGTTTGACCACCACAGCCACCTGCCCGCTACTGCCCTGATGGATGCCTTGCAGGTAGGCCTGCCCCATGCGGCCTACCCAATAGGGGTCGCCGCCAAAGGTGTTGGTGCCCAGGTCGCCGGGGCTTCCGGGGTGGGGCGTGGCCGAAACATCCAACGGCGGGCCCAAAAGCATGTTGATGCCCAGGGCTGCCATTTCGCGTCCCAGCACTTCGCCCACCGACTGCGCCAGGTTGGGGTCCCAGGTGGCGCCAATGGCCATTGGGCTGGGCAAGGGGGTGAGCCCTTCCAAAATCTGGTCGCTGGGGTAGCCGTCGCCGTCTTGGGCCACTGCAATGAGCAAGGGGACGTAGGCAGGCTGGTATGCGATGCCGTGAAGATCGGTGCGGGCTTCTTGGGCGCCTTCCCACGCGGCGCGCTGTAGGGCCGCGATTTCGTCTTGCAGGGCTTTGGGCGTTTGGGGTATGTTGTCGTTTTCCCGCAAAAGCACCACGCCGCCGACCCGACGTTGTGCCAAAAGGTCGTAGATGGGCGAGTCGGGGGTGATTTCACTGCCTTGGTAAGCCACGAGGAAGAGTTGCCCCACCCGTTCTTCGGGCGAAAGGCGCGCTAAAACTTCGCGAGCGCAGTCTTCAGCAGAGCCCTCGTAAGCATCCCCTTGGGGGGCACTTTGGGCTGAGGCCCGCGCGGGCACAAAAAGCAATGCCACCAGTGCCAGTAGGGCAATGCTGGCCCACAGGCGGGAAGGGCGCATTTCTCCTCCAGTTGGGTTGCCGAAAGGGCGGGCGCGAAGGGCGCGTGGCGAGTTTAGCCCTTTTCGGCGGTTTGAGCCGCGATAAAACTGGCTCGCACTTGTTCGGCCAGGGGCGGATCGTCGGTGTAAATGCCGTCCACGCCCCATTGGAACAGACGGCGCATGTCTTCAGCCTGGTTTACAGTGTAAACCAGCACCCGTTTGCCCTGCTGGTGCCATCGGGCGACGTCCTGGGCGTGCACCAGCGAGAGCGCGGGTTCCACGGCTTCGTGACGCACGAAACGCCCTACCAGGCGGTAGAGCCACGGATAGCGTTCGTCAATCAGAAAACCAACGGGCACGTCGGGCATCCTGCGGGCAAAGCGCCACAGGGTCAGCGGGTTGAAGGATGAGATCCAGACGCGGTGTTGAACCCCCAGTTCGGTAATCAAATCGGCGACTTTATCAGGAAGGGCGTCGGTGGGTGAGGCGTAATTGGTCAGTTCGATGTTGACCATCAGGTCGTCTGAGACGGCCTGTAGGACGTCGGCCAAAAGGGGCACGGCGGTTTCGGGGTCGTTGGGTTCGCCGCCCGCGCTGAGTTTTTGCAGGTCGCGCCAGGTCATTTTGCGTACCGCGCCGTGGCCGTTGGTGGTGCGGTCAACGGTGCTGTCGTGCATGACCACAATGCGGCCGTCGCGGGTGAGTTTGGCGTCTAATTCAATGGCGTCCGCGTGTTGGGCCACGGCCAGGCGGAACGCGGCCAGGGTATTTTCAGGCGCGTAGTGCGAAGCCCCACGATGGGCAATGACGGTTGGGCGGGGAAGGGTATCCCAGGCTGAGGTCATGGTTATAGATCCACAAAGTAGGCTTCCGCGGCCTGGTCAATGAGTTCGCGGCTCATGGTGGGTTCAATACCGCGGTAGCGGGCGATATCCACGATTTGGTCGCAGATGTCGCGGGGATGCGAGGCGCGCAGTTTGCGTCCTCGTTTGATATACCATTCCTGTAAGAGGTAAGCCAACCCTTGATCGCTGTAAACCACACCTTTGGCTTGGGCGACGCGGCGGAAGATTTCCCGATAATCGCTGTAAGAGGGGTCGCCGATGTAAATTTTGTGGCGCAAGCGCCGCAGGAAGGCTTCGTCCACCAGGTCTTTGGGCGGCAGGTTGGTGGAAAAGACCACCAGTACGTCAAAGGGCACTTCGATTTTGCGGCCTGTGTGAAGGGTGAGGTAATCAATGCGGTTTTCCAGCGGCACAATCCAGCGGTTGAGCAGGTCGCGCGGGCGCACTTGTTGGCGGCCAAAGTCGTCCACCAGCAGGATGCCGCCGTTGGCTTTGACTTGCACAGGCGCTTGGTAGAATTTGTTGACGTCGTCGAAAATCAGGTCCAGGTTGGCCAGGGTAAGTTCGCCGCCCACCATGATGAAGGGGCGATGGATGCGTACCCAGCGGGGGTCGCGGCGTTTGCTGGCCCGCAGAGACCCGGTGCCGCGTGAGGTGGTGTCGTCTTCGGGCGCGCGTTTGTGGTTGACCGAGTCGTACAGGGTAACGACCTGGCCGTCCACATACAGCGCGTAGGGGATGTAGATGGCTTCGGAGAGCACCATGTTGCCGATGGCGCGGGCAATGGTGGTTTTCCCGTTACCAGGCGGGCCATAAAGGAAGATGGAAGTGCCCGAATTGACCGCCGGGCCAATGCGGTGAAAGGTTTTTTCCGAAAGCACCAGGCTGGAAAGGGCTTTGCGCATCACCCGCGGGGTGACCAGGGTGCGGGAGCGGCTCTGCTTTCGCATGGCTTCGTTGTAGACGTGCAAGGGCACAGGGGCAGGGCCGGCATACTGACTGCGGGCCAGGGCTTCCCGTGCACGGCGTAGGCCTGCTTCGGTGATGGCATATTCGTACACCCCAGCGCCCAATCCCCCGCGCGAAGAGCGGACTTCGACCATTTTTTCCCGTTTGAGGGCTTCCAGAAGTTGATCTACCAGGCCGGTGAAGGGCAGGGCCATGGCCTCCGCGACGTCGTAGCCTGTGAGGTAGCCCTGAAAATAGAGAATTTTCAAAGCCAGGTCTTGAAGCCAAAGGGCCGAAAGCCCGGTATCTTCCAGGCGGGTGATGGGTGGGGGAACAAATCCCCGCTGAGTACCAGCGACGCTCATGCTTACCTCCACGACAGATTCAGCGGCTGTGTTATGTTGTGGGCGCTTCCATTATAGCACTGAGCAGAGGGCTGCGGGGGATTTTGGTGTTTTTTAGTAAACCCTCATGTTCGATTCGGGGGAAAAAGGGCTTTTTGGAGTATAATGTGCCCACGATGGACAAACAAACGAAATTCCCCCGCTTGCGGATTAGCGAGCAGTTAGCCCAATTGGGGGTTTTGGAGTTCGTGCAGCGCTTGGGCAGCCACGCGGTCGTTGTGGTTATGGTCGCGATCGCGGTATGGTTTTTCAACCGCAGTGGTTTGCCGCAGGTGCTCGCGGCCAACAGCCCCCAACCCGTAGCAGCCGCGGCTGAGGCTGCACAACCTACCCCCACCCCTTCCTCTGAACCCTTGGCTGCACTTCCGCCCTTCCGCTCCCCCGCGGATGAGGCGGTGCAGGCTGTTCAGCGGGAGGTGGTGCTGCATACCGACGTCCCCACCCGCCCGCGGGAAGAGGTCGTCAAATACAAAGTCCAGCCGGGCGATACGGTGTTTGGCATTGCCGAGAAGTTTGGCCTCAAGCCCGAAACCGTGCTGTGGGGGAACTATGACATTTTGGCCGATGACCCCCACCGTCTGCGGCCTGGGCAGGTGCTCAATATTTTGCCTGTGGACGGCACCTATTACCAATGGCACGCGGGCGACAATTTGCGCGTGGTGGCCAAATTCTTTGGCGTGACGCCTGAAGACATCATCAATTACCCTGGCAATCACCTGTCGCCAGATACTGATCCCGAGCATCCCAACATTGAGCCCGGCACGTGGCTTATTGTGCCTGGTGGTCAGCGGCAGTTTGTGACGTGGAGTGCGCCGCGCATCACCCGCGATAATCCTGCTGTGGCGCGGGTGTTGGGACCTGGTTCCTGCGGCGAGGTGTATGAGGGTGCAGTGGGTACAGGCACATTCATCTGGCCGACCACTTTGCACTATTTGTCGGGTTATGATTACTCGCCGGCCATCAACCACTACGGCATTGACATCGCGGGCAAACTGGGTTATCCGGTGTATGCCGTGGACAACGGCGTGATCGTCTATGCTGGTTGGAACGATTGGGGTTACGGCAATGTGGTCGTCATTGACCACGGCAATGGTTGGCAGTCGCTGTATGCCCATCTAAGCCAGATCTATGTGCAGTGCGGGCAGAGCGTGTACCAGGGCGATATGATTGGCGCGATTGGCAGCACGGGCAATTCCAGCGGCCCGCATCTGCACTTTGAACTCCTGCACGAAAAATACGGCAAGGTCAACCCCTGGAATTTCCTGCCGTAGCGCGTTGCTGTGGAATGTTCGACCCAGCCCCTGCTTCGGCAGGGGCTGTTTGTTTGAAGGCTGCGAAGGCGCAGTCGCCTCGGTCAGTTTGTGGTATATTTGGAACATCCACCCTAAAATGTAGGTCGGGTTCGAAGTTTGGGGCCCGCGAAACCGTGAGGATGGAGGACCTCTATGCCCCGCCTATTGTTGATTGAAGACGACGAAGGCATCGTGCGTTTCTTGCGTCGGGCCTTGATTTACGAAGGCTATCAGGTTGACGTGGCCACGGACGGCGAAACTGGTTTGGCCCTGGCACGGGAAAACATGCCAGATTTGGTCATTTTGGATTGGATGCTTCCTGGTTTGGACGGGTTGGAAGTTGCCCGTCGGCTGCGCGCGATGGGCGATGTTTTGATTTTGATGCTCACCGCCAAAACCAGCGTGGCCGACCGCGTCCAGGGTTTGGATATGGGGGCTGACGATTACATGGTCAAGCCCTTCAATATGGATGAACTCCTGGCGCGCATTCGGGCTTTGCTTCGCCGTTCGCGGCACGAAGAGCCCAAGGTTTACCGCTTTGCCGATTTGGAGCTTGACACTGGCACCCATGAAGCCCGCCGCGGAGACCGCAAAATTGCTTTGACCGCCAAGGAATACGAACTCTTGGAACTTTTCATGCGGCACCCTCGGCAGGTGTTGACCCGCGAGCAGATTTACGATCAGGTGTGGAAATACGACTTTGGCGCGGGGAGCAACCTGCTGGAAGTGTATATCCGCTATTTGCGCCGCAAACTGGAAGCCGGCGGCGAACCGCGTTTGATTCACACCCTGCGCGGGGTGGGCTACGTTTTGCGTGAGGAAGAGGAATAGCCCCCATGCGCACCCTGCGGGCCCGCCTGACGTTGCTCTACGTGGCCGTCACCGGGGGGATGTTCCTGGTTTTTGGCGCGGCTGTGTATGGCGTGGTGGGGGTGCTGTTGATGAACCACGTCGACCGCACCTTGCGCCATACCGCCCATGTGATGATGTCGCAAATTCGCCGTGATGAGTTTGGCGACATTATCGTGCCTATCCCCGATGATTTGGCCCTGGCCGCGGGCATGGCCGTGCAGGTGTGGGACCGCCAGGGGCGGCTCGTGGTGGCTTCCCACAATTTGCGAGAATATACCCATCCCCTCTCCCCTCAAGGGCTTTCGGTCACCCAACCCACCTTGCGCACTGAAGACTTGCAAGGCCACCCTTGGCGCGTGTTGAGCGAACCCATTTACGTGGGCGAGCGCCGTGTGGCCACGTTGCAAGTGGCCATGCCGTTGGAGGCGGTTTACCGCGCCAAGCAGGTGGTGCTGCTTTCGGTGATCGCGGTGGCTCTCTTGGCTGTGCTGTTGGCCGCGCTGGTGAGTTATTTCAGCGTACAGGCCGCACTGGAGCCGCTGACGCGTGTCACCGCGGTGGCCGACCAGATTACCCACGCCGACGACCTTTCCCGCCGCATTCCTGTGCCCCAGGGCGCGGGGGATGAAGTGTGGACCCTGGTGCAGGCTTTCAACGCGACCCTTTCCCGCCTGGAAGCCCTTTTCCAGGCCCAGCGGCGTTTCATTGCCGACGTGGGCCACGAACTTCGCACGCCTTTGACGGTGATCAAGGGCAACGCGCAGTGGATGCGCCGCATTGGCAAATTGGATTGGGAAGCCCTGGACAGCATCGAAGAAGAAGCCGACCGCCTGAGCCGCCTTGTGGATGACCTGCTGTTGCTGGAGCGCGCGGAGGCTGGAAAGCTTCCCTTGCGGCGGGAAATTGTGGATTTGGCCGCGGTGGCCACGGATGTTTTGCGAGAAATGCAGGTGGTGGCCCGCGAGAAAATTGACCTCAAGGCCGATATTCAGCCGGTCATTGTCTGCGGTGACCCTGACCGTCTCAAGCAGGTCTTGCTCAATTTGGTGGGAAACGCCATCAAATACACCCCCAAGGGCGGCACGGTTTGGCTGGAAGTGCGGCAGGAAGGCCAGCAGGCAGTGATCAAAGTGCGGGATACAGGCCCTGGCATCCCACCCGAGGATTTGCCCCACATTTTCGAGCGCTTTTATCGGGCCGATAAAGCCCGTTCACGGGGCAAGGGGTTTGGCTTGGGGCTTTCCATTGCCTATTGGATTGTGAAACACCACGATGGGCATATTGAAGCCGCTTCCCAACCTGGGGAAGGCACCACGTTTACCGTCACCCTGCCGGTGATGCCGGAAGAGGGCTGTATGCCCGAACCCGAAGACGAGCCCCATGCCCTTGAGGCCGGTTAGAGCCTCCGAGAATTTTTTCGCATACCCCCATAAATACTTGTCCTCTCGGACTTCTCACGGCATCCCCAGCCGCTGGTGGGCTTGCCGACACAAGGAAGCCCCGCCGTGCTGCAGCCAGGTTTGTAAAGCCTGGCTGTTTTGTTTTCCCTGTTTGGCATCTTGATAGATGGGCGCGCCCCACTGCACATAGCGCCGCGTTTCTGCAGGCCAGGCGCTGGAGTCCAGCCCGATGACGCCAAGCCCGCCGTTATACCCGGCCAGGGTCAGGCGGACGTTACCCCCACTGCGTTGCCACGCCTGGCGAAGGTAGGCCAGCCCCCGCTGGGCGTTGGTGTTGGGGTTGAAGGGGTCTTCGCCGTCTTTGAAATGGTAGGGCATGACTTGAAAGAGCCCCCGTGCCCCTGCCGATGACACGGCTTTAGGGTCGCCGCAGGATTCGATTTGCATGACCGTGGCCACCAGGTTGGGGTCCAAATGAAAGCGTTGCGCCCAGCGAAGGATGTCGGCTTCCCAATGGCGCACTTCAGGCGTAAAAAAGGGCGCCAGGTGGGCCTGGGACCCCGCGGGTTGGGTTGGCCGAGGCTTGGGGGATGCCGTGGGCGCGGCCGCGGCAAAGGCTGGCGCCCAGGTGACCACGGCCAGGCCCATCACGGCCAGGGTGGCCATCACCGCCAGCAGTAAAAAGGGTGTCAGGTAGGCCGCTGGCGGTGATGGGGTGTTTTGAGGTTCGGAAGGGGAGGCCAGGTGCGACATGGTTTAGTAGCGCGGGTTTTCGCGAGAGGACGGGCTGGCTGAGTAAGGGCGGTAGGCCGGGGTGTGGGACGGCCGGCGGGAGGTGGTGCTGGGGCGGCGGCTGGGTTGCGCCTGCGGGCGAGGATGGGCTGATGCGGCTTCCTCAACGCTGAACAGACGCTCGCCTGCGACGGAAAAGGTCCCGATGATGAGCACCCGAATGAGCCACACCATAATGGCAACGAAAACCGGCACAACTTTGAGGAGGGTTTCCCGCCCGACCACGGCATTGCCCAGGCTTTGATGTTCCAAAATGGCGATGGACACGCCCCACCAGGTGAGCATGGCGTTCATGGTGGCGGCCAAGAGCCATGCACCGAACAAATACCACACCTCTTTGGGTTCTTCGCCGCCCACTTCGGGGGTGAAAAGGCGGGCAATGCCGGCAAAGTCAATGCCGCAAAATGCAATGGCAAGGATGGTAGCCCAGCGGATGCCGGCAAAGCGCAGGTCGCCGAGGAGGTCGCGCAGGGCGAAATCGGTGGTGCTGTAGTTGAAAATTTCAAAGGCCAGCAAGGCCGCCAGGATGAGCAGGCCAAAGAGGGTGCCGCGGCGGATGCGCAGTTGGGGAAGGGAAAAGGTCGCTTGCATTTTAGCCTCCAGAAGAAAGGGAAGAAAAAGGACGAAGTG
>JAADCW010000129.1 GCA_013154225.1 Chloroflexota bacterium | reverse complement strand
CTGTAGAAAGCAGGCACAGGTCTTATTCTGAAAACTCAATAACTTTCAATCTTTTGGGAGAGAGATTGGAGAGGAGGTGCTCAAATGTTCCGACGAGGAACAAAGATAGGTGTTTTAAGAAAGTCCAGGGGGCAAACGCTGGTTCTCATGGCCTTGGGTATGCTGGTTTTCATGGGGTTCGTGGCATTGAGCGTGGACGGTGGGATGATTCTGTCCACCCGCCGTCGCGCGCAAGCCGCGGCCGACTCGGCTGCCCTGGCCGCTGCCTATGCTCGCATCCGCAACGAAAACTGGCAACAGCGGGCCTGGGATGTTGCCCGGGACAACGGCTTTGATGCCGCCCAAGGGGACGTCATTCAAGTGACGTGCGAAACGTCCACGGGCGCGCCTTGCCCGCCCACGTGGAACTACGATGAGGAATACATCCGCGTGGCCATCACTGCGGGGCGGCAAACGGCATTTGCCCAACTGTTTACCAGTGAAGAACTCAAGACCACAGTCGAGGCCGTGGCCCGGGTGCGTTTGAACAAGCGCCCCCTGTTTGGCACCGATGCCTTCGTGGCGTTGGCACCCCACGGGCAGGGTGGTTTGAGCGGTGGCATCAAACTGAACAGCAACTCCATGGTGATTATTCACAATGGTGGCATGTTCAGTAACAGTGACGACAGCGACAAGAGCATTTGGGGGCTGGCCACATCACGGGTTTATCTTGATAGCGGTCAGGCCATGAAGGCCGTGGGCGGTATGAGCCTTTCCCATGTTATCGTCAACGGTACAGATATGAGTTGCGACCTGGACACGTCCAGCCTGCCTGGCACGCTGCCTGAAGGTTGTGTGCCCAACATGTCGCAGATGCCCTTCCCGCCCACCACGTATCTCAATCAGCGGGTGCCTGCCATGCCCTCGGCGCCTGCTTGCACGGAGCACGTTTCACGCATCAACATGAACGGCGGCACTTTGGGGTCACCCGGCGGCCATGATGTGATTTGCGTGGATGGCGATGTGGATCTGGACGGCGTGGACATCAAGGGCCACGTCACGTTGGTGATTACCAAACAGGATGCCGACGTCTATCTGGATAGCGACATGGACATTGATTACCTGGACATTTTCATGCACGATGGCCAGGTCAAATTCAAAGCCGGTTGCGACATCCACGCGGACCACATGCACGTCTATTCCGACGGCGACGCGGACATCAACATCCTGGGTAACACCAAGGTCAAAATTGAAGATACCCTCTTCTATTTGATGGACGGCCACGTGGATTGGAATGGGAACGCGGAAGCCAAATTCTGTGGCCCGCCCAAGACCGATCCGCACGGCTTTGGTGGTTTGACCATGTATATGGTGCATTACAGTGGTTCGCCTGATCTCCACATCCACGGTAACACCGACAACTGGATCGCGGGCACTGTGCTTGCGCCCTATGCCACGGTGGTTTACAACGGGAATTCCAACAACGTTTACAGCGCGGTTTCGTGCCACGGCATTTCGGACCCCGCGGGGTATCCTTCGCAGGTGATTTCTTACTCCATCAAGTTCAACGGTAACACCTACACCAAGGTGGACTTCAACCCCGACTTGATCTTCACCGCGGACGCCCCCGTGGTCGAAATGTTGAAGTAGCTGTGCTTCGTATAGCCAAGTCGTTTGTGGTGTAGCGAAGTAAGTAGCGAACAGAACCAGCGATAAACAAAACCAGCGCCTTCTCAACGAAGGCGCTGGTTGCTTTTTGGGGTTGGGATTGTTTTGACAAGCAAGCCAAGACGAGCGTTGTCTGCAACGGGAGCGTTGTCTGCAACGGGTGAGTAAGGTTTGGTTTGCAGGCTTGCGGAGGGCTATGGCGTGGGTGTGGGGCTGAGATAAGGCGTGCGGGTGGGGGTGGGTGTTTCGGTAGGGGTAATGGTGGGTGTGGGTGTGGTGGTGGGACTGGGGGTAGGCGTGGCATTGGGGATAGGCGTGGGCGAAGGCGTGGCCGTGGGTTCCGGCGTAGGTGGTTCGCCTTCAACCGTAAAAGTGCCGCTGGTTTTCCATTCTGTGCCTACGAAAATGACCACTTGATATTCGCCGGGAAGCCACGCTGAAGGCGGCGGGTTCCAGTCGGTGTAGCCATAGCCGCCACTGCCGCCATCCCACGGCTTGGTTTCAAAATGGACCACCTCGCCCTCGTGATACCAGATGGCCGTCCATTGCACGCCGTCTTGCATTTTGTCGTAACTGAAAACAGCGTAGAGATGCCCCACCGGGTTTTGGAAAACTGTGCCTGGGTGCAAAGGCTTGTAGGTCTGCAGGTCCAGGCCTTGGGTGAATACCAACGGGCTGAATGTTGCCCCAGGCTGTGGGGTGACGGTGGAGGTGAATTTTGCCTGGATGGCCAGCGGCACGTAAGGCGTTGGGGTTGGGGTGGGGGTGTAGGTTGCCGAGAGGGTGGGCGTAATGGTCGGCGTGGGGGTAATGGTTGGCGTCAGGGTGATGGTGGGCGTGGGTGTGATGGTGGGTGTCAGGGTTGGCGTGGGGGAGGGGGCATAAAAGTGATAAACGACCGGCTCAGTATAGCGGGGCAAAACAAAACTCAATAATGCCAAACCAATGGCTGTAAAAAGCATTTTCCAGCCTGCAAGCAGGCGCGCGCGACGCATGCGGAAAAACGGCAGGGTCCGCGCGGTGCGAAAGGCGCGCAGGCTGGCAAGGAAGGTGACCAATGCCCCCAGCGCGGCCAACCAACTTGCAACGAGGACAGTGGTGTGGATGTCGAGATTCATAGGCGTATGCACCAAAACAAACGATGCAGAAGCAGGGGAAACATCGTGACCTTGTCAGTCGTGGATTTTATGTCTTTGGTAACAGCAGAAATGCAATTGCGTTAGGCGTGGGCTGCTTGTACTTTTTGCACAAAGGCTTCCCAATCTTCTTTGCGGCTCATCCATTTGACAACCGGAATGCGTTTGTTTTTGCCTTCAGCGGTTTTCAAGTATACCTTGTTTTTCTCGATTTCGATATCCCGCAAAGAGGTGAATTCGTAGGTGCGTTTCGCGCCCAACATGCTGAATAAATCAATGTGATCGTCGTGGACTTCAAAGTAGGTTTGTTTGAGCATGGCAATGCCATAAAACAGGCTAAAAAGGCCGACAACAAAGGTGGAGACAACCACCTTGCCCGTGAAGAGCGTCAACAAACCCATCAGAAGCAGGATGACGCCGAAGGTGAGTTCAAGGATCGCGATGGTTTTGTTGTAGCGGATTTTCATTTTCCCTCCTGAATGCTGTTGCGAGAGGTCACGATGCTGCGTGGCTCCTATTTTAATCCTTCTTTTGAAGAACTACAAGTTGGGTGTCAGCCTCGCGCTGCTAAGCGGCTTTGGAGCAAAAGCAAACCGCCCCCGCAGGGTGCAGGGGCGGTAATAAAGTTCTGATGTGCAAGGGGTTATGGTGCCCATTGGGCAAACCACCACGAGAGGGTATTTTGGGCTGGTTTCCCGTGCACTGAAGGCGAGGGGCCTTGCAATTGCGCCGGGGGATAAAAATCAGCACTTACCACGCCGCTGATCCACGGCCGGGCGTTGACGGCTTCCAGCAGGGCTTCGTAAGCCGCGTTTTGGACGTGCATATCAGGGCGAATTTGCTGTGCCAGCACATTGGTAGGATACAAAGCCTCTTGAGGCAGGCAGGTGTTTTCAAAGACAACGCATGCCCCTTGGGCGCCACTGGCAGAAGGATAGACCACCGCGAGCACAATGGGTTTGTCAAGTTCTTCCGCGAGGGGTTTGACCTTCTTGTCCAAGATTTTGGCTGTGTTCTGAAGCAGGGTTTTGGCATCTGCCGTGGCCTCCAGGCGCGGCGTCCACAGCAGGTAGATGCCGTCCACCGCGTCCAAGAAAGCGGGCGGATTGTCGAGGGCTTCCAGAGGAAGCGCCCAATAAATCGGGCCGTGGTAGTACGTGTGGGCTTCTGCGATGATTTCCCGCCAGCGTTGCTCCGCGTCCGCGGGCGCGCCTGAGGCTTCGCCGTTGGGCAGCGGATTGCCCAGAATAGCCGGCTGCACCCATTGCCCGCCCAAGATGAGGGCGCTGGCCTGGGTTTGTTCGGCCACCAGCGCAAAGTGGCGGGCAAAAGCATGGTAGCGATCGAACCAGGAAACCCACCACGGGAAGTCGTGCGCACCCGCTTCCCACCAGGCGTCTTGGCCTTGCTCAAAGCGCACCGTGGGGAAGAGGGCAGTATGCAGGCCATTGTTGCGGGCTTGCGCGGCGTTTTGGGCGATATCGGCCACCATGGGGTCCACGCCAGGGCGGGGTTCCCAAACGGGGGGCGTGGCCAGGGTGGCTGACCATGTGGGCGTAAGCACCAGCCAATTCGCGTGCAGGCTGCGAATTTCGGCCATCGCCCGCCCCATGTAAGGCTGCCAGGCCGGCGCATAATCGGGCATGAGGGCGACGCCGTGCCAGAAGGTCTCTTCTCGGGGTTTGGGTTCGGCTTGGGGCTGCGGTTGGGTGCTTTCGGGGGTGCCTTCCCACCAGTGCCATTGGATTTCGTCGAAAATTTGCTGAGGGGTGTAGGTAAAGTTGAACAGCCGCCCTGTGGGGTTAGGCCCGGGGTATGTGGCTTCGTCTGCCGCGCCGCATTGTTCATCGCGGCAGAACCGATAGCGCAGTTCGGTGGCTACATTGGTGGGACTGCTCAGCAAATATCCCCAGCGGTTGTCGCCCAAATACCACATGGGCAGGGGCGGCGTCCATACCGCGGGGTTCAACTGCAGGTCCACGCTGTCGCCTGGGGGTGTATCTTCGGGAATGGTGGTTTCAAACCACACCGAGTGCATGCCGCCGCTTTCCCAGGTTTGGACGATGTCGGTAACGACCGCGCCTTCGGCTGGGACGATAAGTTCGCGGGTCACGAAATTCCCTTGGGCGTCGTGTTCCGCGTTCCAGAAGCCATCGCCCAGGGTGTATTTGTAGCGCACATCCGTGCCTACGGGAAGTTGCAGGGTGATGGTATAGCGTCCGTCATCCATGGGCTGGAGCACAGGCATACGGTTGGCCAGGGTGCTCAGCCCGCCACCCAGGTCGGCAAAGGTGTTGCCCAGGGTAGAGAGGTTGCCTGCCAGGCGAATGGGCGCGCCGGGCATGGTATCGCGTGGGGGTACCACGATGAACTGGACGGGCACCAAAGGGGCTGTTTCCATCACGATTTTGGCTTCGGTGGCCGCATTCGCGGCGACCACGGCCAACTGCTGGAAGGGCTTATACTGCCCGTCCACCGCGTAGGCCACCAGGTTGTGGGTGCCCGTGGGGAGGTTCTCCAGCAGGAAGGAGCCATCGGCCAGGGTAAACGCCTGTTCCCCGCCTGCAGTGACCAGCACGTCGGGCAAGGGCTTGCCCTGTTTGTCGGTAATCACGCCGTGGATGCGGCCGACTTCGCCTTGGTAGGTGGTGTTGTTCCAGCGGGCGATTTGGTCGGTCACGGTCATGCGGCCATCCACCCGAAGCAGGCGATAGCGCACCAGCGCACCGTTGACCTGGGACTCGATCGCGACGCTGCCATCGTTGAGATGCTGTTCGTAGCGATATTTGAGCATAGCCCCAGCAGGCGCATACACTTTGGCCTGATAAAAGCCATCTTCTCCCAGGGTGAGGTCGTAGCGTTGGGGCGCGATGCTCAGGCCGGTGACCTCGTCGAGGATGGCCAGCGTCAACGTGCCGGTTGTGCCCGCGGGCGGGCGGACGCGAAAGGTAACTTCGGTTTGTGGGTAGGGGGTGGGGGTCGGTGGCAATGTGTAGGGCAGTGTTGGCGTGGGCGTCGGTGCTGTGCCAGGAAGTTGCAGTAGCTGCAGCGTGCATGCCAGCGACGTGGCTACGATGAGAAGCAGGACGGTGTAGCGCCCCCAGCGCCAAATTTTTTTATTCATCGTTTTGCCTCTTCGTGGAGCCACCAGAGCAGCAAGTCGGGGTTTTTCAAACGGTGGACTGGAATACGGATGGGCTTATGACGATGGTGCAATTCTATCACGAGCGCACCTTGACGGATGCTGAGGCCTTGCACTTCGCGCCAGGGATACTGGTGGCGTTTGTGCGTGATTCCGTGGGATGAGATTTGCAGGGCTCCAAAGTCCATCGTTTGACCGGCTTCCCATTGTTGGCGCATTTTGGGAAGGCGCTCAGCATAAAGATGGCGTTGCAATTCTCGCGCCAGCAGGAGCAAATTGGGGAAGCGGTCGTCAAGATGGAGGCGCTGGCCGTTGCGCAAAATGAGGATGATGCGCCCTCGTGGAGAAGGGCGGGAAGCCAGACCGCGGGCCGCGATGACCTGGATGCTTTCGACCTCATCCCAACTCAGGGCCAGCGGCGCTTTGGGGGGCAGGTCTATGTTGAGGCCGCTGGGGGCAATGATCAGCCGGCTTTTGCGCCGCCAACGTATCCGCAAGCACACCACGAGGGCAAGCAGGCCGAAAAAAGCGGCCAGCGCCCAAAAGGGGCGAGGCCGGTAGGTCGCGGCTACGGGGCCATAGTGGGTGTAGAAAAAGTAGGTCTGTTGCAGCGCGTATCCGGCCAGGACCACCGGCGTCAGGCAAAGGAGCACAACAGCCCACCGCTTGAGGCCACGGGGGGCTTGCCCGAAGATTACGCGTGCGGTGTCTTGGGGGGTTGGTCGGGTGATGGGCATGGGGCATCCCCCTTGGGATGCGAAGATTGAGAGGGCAAGGCCGTGTGGGAGGTGGGGTAGCGGTCGTTCCACGGTGCTTGAGGCCACCAGGTTGATTGTTGGGTGGGGTTGTATTGGATGTTGTAATGTCCCCACATATCGGCCTTCCAGCGCTGGAATTCCCATGAAGCGCGGTGCATGGTTTGCCACACGCTGTGTTGACGTAATTTCCGAATCCAGCGCCCGACTTGGCGGGCTTTGGTCACCATTTCTTCGGGGCCAAACACCAATAGGGCCACCACTGCGATGGCCAACATCTCCAGCGGGCCAATGCCAAACACGCTCATGACGACTTGCTTTGCTCAGGGGGAGTGGTGGGAAGTTGTGCCACGACGGCTTGCAGGGCTTGGCGAATGTCGTTTTGGTGCTGTGCCAAACTGCCCAGCACGCCGTTGACAAAACGCGGGGAACTATCGGAACCGTAGATTTTGGCCAGTTCTACGGCTTCGTTGATGGCCACTTTGGTGGGGGTGTCGTCCGAAATGGCCATTTCCCAAAGGGCAATGCGCAGAATATTGCGGTCAATGGGCGCGATTTGTTCCACTGGCCATTCGGGCGCGTATTGGGCAATGTATTTGTCTAAGTAAGGCCGCAGTGGGAGGACACCGAAGATGATGGCGCGGGCAAATTCTTCCAGCCGGGGGCTTCCCAGCGGTTCTTGTTCGAGCCGCTGGCGGAAGGCCGTGCCCGGTGGGTGCCCTGTGAGATCGACTTCGTAAAGTACTTGGAGCGCCAGGCTGCGCGCGCGAGTGCGGGCTTTCATGAGGAAATGGCTATCCTTGAGGATAATGGATGTCTTCGATATGAATGTCAATATGGCCGACGGTCATGCCAACCATTTCGGAGATGGCGCGCGCCACGGCTTTTTGGATTTCGCGGCTCACGCGCCGCAAGTTGACGCCGCTTTCCAGCACCACGTAGAGGTCTGCGTCAACAACGCCATCTTCGATTTGGATGCGCACGCCGTCGTTGGCGCCTTTGCGGAACAGCCGATTGACGCCGCCGGGCACTGGCGCCAAATCGTGCACGCCGGGCACTTTGAGGGCTTCCAGGCGTGCAATTGCCACCAGCACGTCGGGGGCTACGGTTGTGGTTCCGGGAGTGGTTTCTTCGGTCATGGGTGTGGCTCCTTGAGGGATTTAGGCCATGCCGCCATTGACGCCAATGACCTGGCCGGTGATGTACGCGGCTTGGTCAGAGGCCAGGAAGGCCACGGCATAGGCGACTTCTTCGGGTTCGCCTTTACGCCCCAGGGGAATCATTTGCAAAATTTGTTCGCGGGCTTCGTCGGGAACGCCTTCCCAAATGTCGGTTTCGATGTAACCCACCGCGATGGCGTTGACGGTGATGTTGCGGCTGGCGACTTCACGCGCCAGGGCTTTGGTAAACCCAATTTGCCCGGCCTTGGAGGCCGAGTAGTTGGTTTGCCCAGGGTTGCCGATGGTGCCCGCGACAGAGCTGATGTTGATGATGCGGCCCCAGCGTTTGCGCATCATGGGGCGGACCGCGGCTTTACTGCAGTTGAACGTGCCTTTGAGGTTGGTGTTGATGACCGCGTCCCAGTCTTCTTCTTTCATCAACATGATGAGGTTGTCGCGGGTGATGCCCGCGTTGTTGACCAGGATGTGGATGCCGCCAAAGGTTTTGACCGCGAAGTCAATTAGCGCTTTGGCTTGGGCAAAGTCGGCCACGTCGGCCTGGAAGGCTTCGGCCTGCCCGCCGGCTTCTCGGATGGCGGTGACCACTTCCTGGGCTTTGTCTGCCGCGCGGTTGTAGTTAACCACCACCGCGGCGCCGCGCTTCGCGAGTTCGATGGCGATGGCGCGGCCAATGCCGCGCGAGGCGCCTGTAACCACTGCAATTTTGCCGTCTAACGAGAGGGTGGCTTCCATTTTCTATGCGCTCCTGAGGTGTGGGTTCAATTATACCGTAACCTGAATTCGGGGTAACCGCCTTGAGCAGCGATTGCGAAGCAATCGCACTTGGGTAACGCCGTGCATGGGCGGGAAGATCAATCGGCTGTGAGGTTGGCAATGTCTTCGGGTGTGCCGCATGTGAGGCGGGTGGTTTTGCGGTTGATGCGTTTCACCAGCCCTACCAAGACGTTGCCGGTGCCGACTTCCACAAACGTGGTCACGCCTTGGTCCAGCATGTATTGCACGCTTTCGGTCCAGCGGACACGGTGGGTAAGTTGTGCGCGCAGGTCTGCGCGGACGTCGTCGGCAGTGCGCAGAGGCTGGGCATGGATGTTGCCGATGACGGGCACCCGCGGGGCCTGGATGGGCGTAGCGTCCAGGGCGCGGTTGAAGGCTTCCTGAGCGGGGGCCATAAGATAGGAATGTGCGGCCACGCTCACGGCCAGGGGCACAATGCGCCGTGCGCCTTGGGCTTGCGCCAGAGCCATTGCGCGTTCCAGCGCGGCTTTGTGCCCTGAAATGACCACCTGGCCGGGGCAGTTGTCGTTGGCAATTTCTACCCGCTCGTCCGCGGTGCTGGCTTCCTGGCAGATGGCTTCCAGGGTGGGGATATCCATGCCCAAAATCGCGGCCATGCCGCCCTGGCCGCCGCCTGCGGCGTGCATGGCTTCTCCACGGGCGCGGGTGAGGCGCAGCCCTTCGGGAAAGGGCATACTGCCCGCGGCTATAAGCGCGCTGAGTTCGCCCAGCGAGTGCCCGGCCATGAACGCGGGTTGGAAGTCGGGCAGATGGGCCTGCAACACCCGCAGCGCGGCGATGGAATGCACCACCAGCGCGGGTTGGGTGTTGCGGGTGTCGTTGAGTTCTTCCGCGGGGCCTTCCCACATGATGCGGCTTAGAGGGAAGCCGAGGATGTCGTCGGCTTCGGCGAAGGTTTCCCGGGCTTCGGGGTAGGCCTCGGCCAGGGCTTTGCCCATGCCAACGACCTGAGAGCCCTGGCCGGGAAAGAGAAATGCAGTTTGCGAAGGATTGAGGGGCATAGAATTACCTCAGTGCAAAAATTGGGCCTTTGGGACAGATTTCAGGCGATACACACTATGGTAAACCCCAGAGCGCGGTTTTTGTCGCGGCTAAATGCGTCTCTGCCAAGCCAGCGGTTTTTTTTCTGTAGCGTGGCGTTCAAGAGGAATTTTTGCGATGGATGCTAAAGCAAAGCGGGACGGCGATGGGTTAAAACGCCGTCCCGCTGTATGCGTGGGGTGGGGTTTCGTTACTTTTCCACCTCGATGACTTCGCGGCCATTGTAGTAGCCGCAGTTGGGGCAAACGGTGTGCGGCAGGTGTTTTTCGCCGCAGTTGGGGCAAGCCACCAGGTGGAGCGCCTTCAAAGCGCGATGCGAGCGCCGCTTGTCGCGGCGGGCGCTGGAAACCCGTCGTTTGGGAAGAGGGGGCATGGCTGAACTCCTTTTTCTGCCGAGAATCGCGCCTCGGCGGGGTGTGCTCTTTAAAGTAAATGACGCTAAAAAGCCCGCCACCGGCGGGTGCTTGAGATTATACCTGACGCTGGCTTGGGATGTCAAGCATACGCGCTGAAGTCAGGACATGCGATGCGAAAACAAGAAGGGGCCCCGGGTCAAGTATTTAGAGAAAGCAAATTACCCAAAGGATGTCGTTTCCAGCGCGCGCTACAACAAAGCCCGTCTCCCAAAGGGAGAGGGGAGAAAGTCGCCCGCTATTGTTGATCTGGAAGGCCTGTAACCTGCGTAACATCTCATGCAAACCCGTTGTACAGGATTTCCA
>JAADCW010000009.1 GCA_013154225.1 Chloroflexota bacterium | reverse complement strand
AAATTCCCCTGGAAGAAGCCGTGCGCCAAATCCAGCGCCGCACCCGCCGCTTTGTGCGCCGCCAGGCCAACTGGTTCAAAGCCGACGACCCGCGCATCCACTGGTACCGCGCAGGCGAAGGCACGCTGGAAGCCCTCTGGCCCGACGTCGCAGCCTTCCTGCAACGCGCGGGCTGATTGCGTGTTACCACTTGTGCCCCTAACAACCACGTTCTGAGGAGGACAGCCATGATCGAAACCATCCGCCAACTGCTCAACAAAAAAGGAAACCAGGTGTGGGCTATCTCACCTGATGCCACCGTTTATCAAGCCCTGGAACTCATGGCCGACAAAGACATCGGCGCTGTGCTGGTCATGGAAGGCGACAAACTGGTGGGCATTTTCTCTGAACGGGATTACGCCCGCCGCTGTATTCTGCGCAACCGCAAATCCAAGGAAACCCTGGTCAAAGACCTGATGACCACCAACGTGGTCACCATCGAGCCCAGCGCCACCATTGACGACGCAATGGAATTGATGACCCGCTACCGCATCCGCCATTTGCCGGTGGTGGAAAACGGCAAAGTCGTGGGCGTGATTTCCATCGGTGACGTGGTCAAAGCCGTGATCGAAAACCAGGAACACCTCATCTCGCATCTGGAAGGCTACATCACCGGCGACCACGGCGTCACCACCTAAAACGCTCGCTTCCGAAACAAAACGGCGGCTCGCCTAAAGGTGAGCCGCCGTTGGTTTTGCGCCAATGTCGAAGCATTACTTGCCAGGATCGTAAAACACCAGCGTGCCCCAAGTCGTAGGATCCGTCAACTTGCGGTACGGATCGTTGGAAACCATGGTCTGCTGCACGGCCAGGGTGGCGTTGTCGTTGTCCGAGATGGAAATGGCGAAGCCCATCTCCATGCCCTTCCTGGGCTTGATGCCCAAAACCGACCAGGGGATGGCAATTTCCAACACATAGCCATTGCTCAACATGGCAACGCCCACCTGCACGCCGGCAGGCACGCCAGCCTTGCCCGAGGGATACCACAAATAGGCCTCAGGCGAGGTGCCGGGCGGCACACCAGGCGAAAAGCCCAACTGATAATCGTCGGCAGTGATGGCGTTGACGTAAAAGTCGCCGTACAAATCCGTATCCAACTGCACTTCCACGTCATCGCCTTTGTAGATGTACGCCCCGTGCTGGGTCTGCACCACATGGTCGTCAATCACCCGCACACCGATATACAGGGCGCGATAATCCCACCCAATGCGGAACTCGCCACTGACATCGCTGGCACCGGTGTAATTGGCCGCACCATACACCACGTTGTTGATGGGGTAAGTCACATCATTGTGCCAATCGCCCAAATTGCCGTCAATGTTGTTAGGCGCGACCCACATCAAGGGGGCCTTGACCACAGGGCCAGGCCGCGTGGCAGGGCGGGCTGTGGCCGTGGCTTCGGGCGTGGGCGTGACCGTGGGGATCAGCACCGGCGCGGCCGTGGGCGAAGGCTGCTGCACCGTCGTGCCAGGCGTTGCCGAGGGGAACAGCAACACCGGCGTGGCCGTGGGCGGGATCCCCTGGTCGGGGTTGTAGAGCGCGGTCATGGTCAAATTCGGCGTTGGGAAGACAATCGGCGTGGGCGCGCTGGCTCCAGGAAGGCGGCAAGCCACCAGCGCCAACAACGCCGCGGCCAAAATCACAAACGATTGCTTCTTGAAACTTCGCATAATCTACCTCCTCGCCCCTCGGGGCTGCAAGCCGTGTGCCAAAAGCACACCGTTGTCTTCATTGTACTGCAAAAATCCTGCCAACGTGGCTTGTTAGAGATTTGTTAGAAATCCTCCAAGGGGGCTACGCCGCCCTTCCCTTGTGCTAAAATAGGAGTGCTCTAAAAAACTGTCAAATCGGCGCGCAAATTAACGCCAGAAGACCCTAATGTGGAGGTAGCGTTATGGCAGACAAGATCAAAATCCAACCGCTGGGTAGCCGTGTTTTGATTCGCCCTGAAGACGAAGAACCCCGCACCAGCAGCGGCATTCTGCTGCCGGAAACCGCGAAAGAAAAGCCCCAAATCGGTGAAGTCATTGCTATCGGCGACGAGGAAGAAGAAATCCCCGTGAAGGTGGGGCAGAAGGTGCTCTACCCGAAATACACCGGCACCGAAATCAAAATCGACGGCGTGGAACACCTCATCATGGAAGCCAGCGACCTGTTGGCCATCGTGGAAGAGTAATTCCACCCCAAGGCAACTGTTGGTTCACAAGCGCCCGGGAGTTATAATACCCCCGGGCGCTGTGACAACAAGCCCATCTCCCCCAGCGGGAAAGACTGCCATCAGGAGGTAACACATGTTCCAACTCAACATCGACGGCGGTGCTCAAGCCGATACCAACAAAATTTACGACCTGGTTGTGGTTGGCGCCGGCGCCGCTGGTTTGACCTCGGCCATCTACGCCTCGCGCGATGGCTGGGACACGTTGGTGCTGGAAAAGGAAGCCAGCGGTGGTTTGGCCGCCACCACCCATCTGATTGAAAACTACCCTGGTTTTCCCGAAGGCATTGACGGCTCGGAATTGATGGAAAAATTTGCCGAGCAGGCCAAACGCTTTGGCGCGCAGATCGTCGAATTTGAAGAAGTCACCAGCCTGAAGAAAAACGACGACGGCATTTTTGAAATTGCCACCAGCGGCGGCGCGGTTTACAAAGGCCGCACCGTCATCCTGGCCACGGGCAGCCGCCCCAAGAAATTGGGCATCCCGGGCGAAGAAGAATTCGCCAACAAGGGCGTTTCTTACTGCGCGACGTGCGACGGTCCCCTCTTCAAAGACCAGGATGTGGTGGTGATCGGCTGCGGCAACTCCGGCCTGCAAGAAGCCCAAATTCTGCTGGAATACGCCAAGTCGGTCACGTTTGTGGAATTTCTGCCCTACTCCATTGCTGAGAAAGTGCTCCAAGACCGGGTGGTCAACCATCCCAAGGTCAAGTGCTACTTCTCGCACATGGCCGTGGAAATCAAAGGCGACGATTTCGTCCACACCGTGGTGGTCAAGGACCGCGAAAGCGGCGAAATCAAAGAAATCCCGGCCAAGGGCGTTTTCATCTACGTGGGCTATCAACCCTACACTGACTTTGTGAAGGGCTTTGTCGAACTGGACGAGCGCGGCTACATCATCACCGACAACCACATGCGCACCAATGTTGACGGCGTGTTTGCAGCCGGTGACGTGCGCTCCGGCAACCTGGCTCAGGTGGCCGTGGCCGTGGGCGATGGCGCCAAAGCCGCGATCGGCGTCCGGGAATATCTCCAAGCCCAAAACAAATAACCTCGACGAGGGACGATGACGTCTCCCGAACACACGCAACTGCTGATTTTAGGCGCTGGCCCCGCGGGTTTAGCCGCAGGGCTCTACGCCGCGCGCGCGGATCTGGCGCCCATCATCCTCACCGGGCCCGAACTCGGAGGGCAGGTCGCCATCACCTACATCGTCGAAAACTATCCGGGTTTTCCCGAAGGCGTTGAAGGGCCCAACCTGGTCAACCGCTTCAAAGAGCAGGCCGAAAAATTCGGCGCGCGGCTGGTGCTCGATACGGCCACAGCCGTGGATTTCAGCCAGCGCCCCTTCCGCATCCGCACCACCAAAACCGAATACACCGCCGACACCGTCATCGTGGCCACAGGCGCCACAGCCAAACAACTGGAAATTCCCGGCGAAGATGAACTCATTGGCATGGGCGTTTCCTACTGTGCCACGTGCGACGGCCATTTCTTCAAAGGCATGGACATCATGGTGGTAGGCGGCGGCGACAGCGCGCTGGAAGAAGCCCTCTTCCTCACTCGCTACGCCAACAGCGTGACCATCGTGCATCGCCGCAACCGCCTGCGCGCTGGCCCCTTGCTGCAAAAACGCGCCCGCGAACACCCCAAAATCCGCTTCCTCATGGACACCGTGGTCACCGAAATCCTGGGCGAAGACATGGTCGAAGGCGTGCGCTTGCGCCACGTGCCCACGGGCGAAGAGCGGGAACATCCCATCGCGGGCGTCTTCATTTTCATTGGCTACCATCCCAACACCGACCTCTTTGAAGGCCAACTCACCCTGGACGAACGCGGCTATATCGCAGTGGACAAACACATGCACACCAACATCCCGGGCGTGTTTGCCGCGGGTGAAGTTGCCGATAGCCGCTACCGCCAGGTGATCACATCGGCAGGTATGGGCGCGGCCGCCGCGATGGAAGCCATTCACTTTTTAGAAGACACAGAAAAACTTCCCTGAGCCTTCAGGGGAGTTTTTTGTTTGGCAGAAGCAGAGCGGAAGTGACAAGTGTAACTACCTCTGCCCTGTCAATTAGATTATGATGTACAAAAGAGGTCAAGTTCGCACCCCACAGCCGCCTGGCTGTGTCATCAATGTTTTCCGAGGAGGTAACCCATGGCAAAGGTTTCTATTATTGGCGCAGGCATGACCGGCTCGACCACCGCGCACTGGTTGGCCGAACGCGAGATTGCCGACATCGTGTTGGTGGACATCGTTGAAGGCATGCCCCAAGGCAAAGCCCTCGACCTCACCGAGGCCATGCCGGTGGTGGGTAAAGACGCCAAAATCTATGGCACCAACGACTACGCCGACACCAAAGATTCCGACATTGTCATCATCACCGCGGGCCTGCCCCGCAAACCCGGCATGAGCCGCGACGACCTGCTGGTCACCAACGCCAAAATCGTGGCCGACGTCGCGCGCAAAACCCAGGAACAATCCCCCGACGCCATCTACATTGTGCTCACCAACCCCCTGGACGTCATGACCTACCTGACCTGGAAGGTCACCGGTCTGCCTTCCTACCGTGTTGTTGGCCAGGCGGGCATTTTGGACTCCGCGCGGATGCGCGCCTTCGTCGCGATGGAAACCGGCGTGAGCGTGGAAAACATCCACTGCTACGTGCTCGGCGGCCACGGCGACGACATGGTGCCCCTGACCCGCCACTCCAACATCGCGGGCGTTCCCTTGGAGAAATACCTCCCCAAAGAGAAACTGGACGCCATTGTTGAGCGCACCCGCAAAGGCGGCGGCGAAATCGTTTCCTTGCTCAAGAAAGGTAGCGCCTTCTACGCGCCCGCGGCAGCCCTGGCGCAGATGGCCGAAGCCATCATCAAAGACAAGCACCTCATCGTGCCCGCCACTTCCTACCTGGATGGCGAATACGGCATGCACGACATCTTCATCGGCGTGCCGACCATGCTGGGCCGCAAGGGCGTGGAAAAGGTCATCGAATACGACCTCAACGAAGAGGAAATGGCCGCGTTCAAGAAATCGGCCGATCATGTGAAATCCAATGTAGCCAAACTGACCGAATTCGGCCTGATTTAACCACCACAACAGGGAAGGGACCTGCGTTGCCCTTCCCTGTTTGCTCAACACAACCCTGAGGAGGTTCCCCCTATGTTGCTCAAAGAACGTCTTGCCGCCATCATCCCTGAATGGCGTGAACGCCAGCGCAAACTGGCAAAGGAACACGGCGATGTCGTCGTGGACCAGGTGCATATGCGCCAGATCCTGGGCGGGATGCGGGGCGTGAAAGCCCTGGTGACCGACATTTCCTACGTGGACCCCTACGAAGGCATCCGCTTCCGCGGCCACACCATCCCCGAAGTGCTGGAAAAACTGCCCAAGCCCAAAGAGGGCGATATGCCCTACGTCGGCGGGCTGTATTGGCTCCTCCTGGTGGGCGAATTCCCCACCAAAGAAGAAGCCCTCTCGGTGGAAGAAGAATGGAAGAAGCGCAGTGAAATTCCGCAGCACGTCTTCGACGTCCTGAAGGCGATGCCCAAAGACGCGCACCCCATGACCATGTTCGCGACCGCGGTGCTGGCCCTGCAGCCCACTTCCATTTTCGCCAAGAAATACAAGGAAGGGCTGAAGAAGGCCGACTTCTGGGACCCCATGCTGGAAGACGTCCTCAATTTGACGGCCAAACTGCCCGCCATCGCGGCCTACATCTACCGCCTGAAATACAAAGACGGCAAATTCATTGCCCCCAACCCCGACCTGGACTGGGGCGCGAACTTCGCGTACATGATGGGCATTGACACCGAAGACTACCGCAACTTGAGCCGGTTGTACTTCATCCTCCACTCCGACCACGAGAGCGGCAACGTCAGCGCGCACACCACCTACCTGGTGTCGTCTGCGCTTTCCGACATCTATTACGCCTTCTCCGCGGCCATGGACGGCCTGGCTGGCCCCTTGCACGGCCTGGCCAACCAAAACTGCCTCTACTGGCTCAAGGGCGTGATGGACGAATTCGGCGGCGTGCCCACCCACGAGCAAATGCGCAAATACGCGTGGGATACCCTGAACAGCGGCCAGGTCATCCCCGGCTACGGCCACGCGGTGCTGCGCCGCACCGACCCGCGCTACAAAGCGCAGTTCGAGTTCGCGCTGGAACACATGCCCGACGATCCCTTGTTCCAGACCGCGAAGGTGGCCTACGAGGTCATTCCCGATGTGCTGAAGGAACACGGCAAGGCCAAGAACCCGTGGCCCAACGTGGACGCGCTGAGCGGCACCCTGCAACAGCACTACGGCGTGACCGAATCCGACTTCTACACCGTGATGTTTGGCGTGGGCCGCTCCCTGGGCGTGACCGCCAACACCGTGTGGGCCCGCGCGCTCGGGCACCCCATCGAACGCCCGAAGTCGGTCACCACGGCCATGCTGGAAGAAATCGTCAAAGAAGAAGGCTAAACCTTCACTCAGCAAAAACACAGCACCCCCTGGCGCAAACCAGGGGGTGTTTTTTGTTGTGGGATGCTTGAGGCTTTTTGACCGCGCGCCCTTCCACGGGGGCAGGCGCCACAGCCCAAAATTCGCGACCTTGGCCTACCCAGGCATAAACAGCGGGTATTCGTAAAGCGGCTCATAAGTGCAACGGCAACCGCCCTCATGCGAGCAGCCTTCCACAGGCAGAGAGGGCACGGCGTCTTTGGCATAGGTTCCGGCAATGGCCAGGCAGGCGGGGCAGGCATCTCCGGCCACCACCACCCGAATGGCTTTCACCCGCGGGTTTTCCTGATACCGTTTGAGCGCCACCGCGCGGGTGCTGAACTCCCGCAAATCCGCACCGCACTGCACGCAGTGGGTGGCTGTATCGGGCGATTGAGCATGGCATTGGCTGCAAATCTGCATGGGAGCGCCTCCTCTGGGGTGCAAATTGGCCTTGCTTTGTGCATTTTACCACAATGCAGCCCCAAGCCGCTTGCTCATCTGGCAAGCCCACTTTCTCTGCTGTTTTTTATGAGGGTTTTCTAAGAAATTACCCTTTGCCCTTGCTTCCCAATGGCAAATCCCTTACAATGCTTGCACTTACCCGCCAATCTCAAGGAAGGAGAGAAAATCATGGCGAAAACCACTTTTGGAGAAGAAATCTACCTGCGTGCGCTAACAGGCAAAATCATTGGCGCGCAAATGGTTTCCGACTATGCCAAAGTTGCTTTCATTGCGCCCAAAAACATCATTTGCAGCGCCATCAGCGCAGCGGCTGAAGCCGCCTACATCCGCGAAACCGGTGCGCAAGCCGCGCACTTCGTGGTAACCCCTGGGGAAGAAGCCGCTGTGGCCGAGGCCGTGGCCGCATTCCAACCTGAAGCCATTGTATTGATGTTTGGCGGCGAAACACCCATTGAAGAAACCAAAGCCCTGTTCACCAGCACCCTCAAAGCCTTGGCCGAAGCCGAAATCTTTGCTGACCTGGTGGTGCATGTGCGCATTTTCGCGGTGGGCGGCCTGCAAGCCGCGCTGGAAGACGAAGCCATCCGCGAATATCTGCTGGACAACGAAGTGTTCGTCTATACCGCGGATTTGGACAAGGGCCTTTTCATCTACAACATCGCCATCATCAACGACGACAACAGCATCGTGCTGGATGAACTGCTGGCCTTCCCCGTCACCGTGGAACACGCGGATCTGCTCAACCGCTCCTTACGCGACAAAACCATCCAATGGGCTGACGCATAACGCCGGCCCACGCCCCACAAACATCACGCCCTCGGCAATCGAGGGCGTGATTGTTTTTCTATCGTTTGCAAAATTCCCTGCCAGCCCAAGGCTCATGGCTCATCCTCGGCATTTTTCTTTTTCAGCCCCAGCACTTTGTAAATGCCCACGGCCTGGGTCTTCCCTTTCAAGCGGGCGGCTTCCACAAACTCCAACGCAAACTCATCAGCCACTCGCTCGGCCGTCGTTTCGCTGATGAGAATAGGCCAGCCATACCGCTTGGTTGCATCCTGCAACCGCGCAGCCAGGTTGACATGGTCGCCAATCACAGTGTAATTGAGGCGATCTTCAGGCCCTAACAGCCCCACAAAAACCTCCCCAGTGCTGATGCCAATGCCAATGTCAAAATCCTCTGGCAGGGGCGAGCGGCCTGTCCATTCCTCTTTGAAGGCCTTGAGGGCCTCGCGCATCTCCAGGGCCGCGCGCACCGCCCGCTTGGGGTGGTCAGCGAGTTCCAACGGCGCGCCAAAGAAAGCCAAAATCGCGTCGCCTTCGTATTTATCCACCGTGCCGCCGTGCCGATGGATGACCGCGGTCATGGCTTCCAAATAAGGGTTGAGCAACGAAACCACCTCTTCAGGCGTCAGCTTCTCCGATAGGGTGGTGAAATTCCGAATGTCGGAAAACAAAATGCTCAATTCAGCACGGCGGTTGAGCGCACTGAGGTCTTCCACTTCCAGCAGTTGCTCCACCATCTTGGGAGAAATGAAGCGCGAGAACAACTGACGCACTCGGCGCTTTTCCATCTCTTCCGCGACCGCGCGCTCCACCAGGGGGAAGAGCACCCCAAACAGCATGACCAACGAAGGCCCGGTGACCGCGATATAAAGCCCGGCTTTGAGGAACAAGAGATAAGCCACCAGCATGTAAGCGGCCAAGCCGCCCACCACGGCCACAACCTGACGCCAAGGCGAGCGCCAGCGCAACACACCCCAGGCAAAAAGGACCGCCAGTAGGGTCAAAAGCCAATCCACCCACAGGGGCGCACGACGCAGATAATTGCCGTGAATCAGCGTCTCCACCGCGTTGGCAACCACCTCTACCCCAGCCATCCGCTGAGTGGCGGAAAACGGCGTGGGGTAAATATCCTGCAGGGTGGGGGAAGTCACCCCAATGAGCACCACCTTGTCACGAAAAGCATCGGGGTTTTGGGCGAGTACGTCGCCCTCGGCCACGTTGACCGCGGAATAAGTGGTAAACGTGCCCGGCGGGCCCGCGTAATTGATCAACAGCATCCCGTTTTCCAGCGGCACCCGCTGGCCGTTGAACGTCACCCCCGAAGGCGAAGGATCCCTGGGCGGGTCAATGCCCATCTTCAAACTGGCCAGATAAAACGCCCAGTTGTAATACACCTGATCGGCAAATGTGGTGTAGGCCGTCACCCGACGGAGCACCGCGTCTTCGTCCAGGGAAAGCGCAGAAATGCCCAAATAGGTCGCCGCGTCGCGCAGCGCGGGCCAGGGCTGAGCCAAGGTGTCACTATCGCCCTGGCGGAAATGCCGCACCAACAACACCGAATGGGGAGCAGCCGCGACGGCCTCGGCCAGGGCCTGATCGCCCGCGGGGTCGTCACTGCGCTCAGCCAGCAAGATGTCCAGCCCCACCACCGCGGGATCGCCCTGGTTGATAGCATTCACGATTTTTGCCAAATAAGCCCGCGGCCAGGGCCATTGATACCCCGTCCATGCAAAAGAGGCGTCGTCAATGGCCACCACAACCACGTCTTCCGCGGGGAGGGTTCCCCGCACACGCATGAAAAAGTCGTGGGTGGCGTAGTCCATGGTTTCCAGCGGGGTCGCATGCCCTGGAAAACGGCCAATGGTTTCTCCCCCCAGAGCCACAAGCAGTAAAATAGCCAAAATTGCCAAATGCAACCGGTAATGCACAACGCTGCGACGCAACGGCATGGCTCCTCTCCTCAAATGACAATGCGCGGGCAAACAACACTGCCTATTATAAAATAACCTTTGCGCCTTTGCTCACGCATTCGCCCCCTCTCGTGCTATAATCACCATCGCCGCGCGGCGGCGATTTTTGGTTGGAGGTTTTCCCATGTACAAAACACATACCTGCGGCGAACTACGCGCCGAACACGTCGGGCAGGAAGTCACCTTAGCCGGGTGGGTTCACCGCCGACGTGATCACGGCGGCGTGACGTTCATTGACCTACGTGACCGCTTTGGCATCGTGCAAATCGTAGCCGATCAGGCCACCCATCCCGAAGCCCACCAAGCCCTGGAAGCCGCCCGCAACGAATGGGTGCTCCAAGTCCGCGGCAAGGTGCGCCGACGCCCCCAAGGCGCCGAAAACCCCAACCTCCCTACCGGCGAGATTGAGGTCGAAGTCTTCCAAGTACAGGTGCTCAACCCGGCCAAACCCACGCCCTTTACCATCAACAAAGACGATGGCGTAGACGAGCACATCCGTCTGAAATACCGTTACCTCGACCTGCGCCGCGAAAACATGCGCCGCAATTTGGAACTGCGCCACCGCGTGGTCAAATTCATCCGCGATTACCTGGACCAACACGGCTTTCTGGAAATCGAAACCCCCATTCTCTTCAAATCCACCCCTGAAGGCGCGCGCGACTATCTGGTGCCTTCCCGCGTCCATCCGGGTGAATTTTACGCCCTGCCCCAATCGCCTCAGCAGCTCAAACAACTCCTCATGGTGGCAGGCATTGAGCGCTACTTCCAAATTGCCCGCTGCTTCCGCGATGAAGACCTGCGCGGCGACCGCCAGCCCGAATTTACCCAACTTGACCTGGAAATGTCCTTTGTGGACCGCCGCGAAGACGTCATGGACCTCATGGAAGACATGTTCACCGCGCTGGTCAAGACCGTGGTGCCGCACAAACGCATTTTGCAGGAACCGTGGCCGCGCATCTCCTACCAGGACGCGCTCGACCGCTTTGGCACCGACCACCCCGACCTGCGCTTCGGCCTGGAACTGAAAGACATCTCCGACCTGGCCCCGGGATGCGGTTTCCGGGTTTTTGAGCAGGCTGTAGCCGAAGGTGGCCACGTGCGCGGCATCAACGCCAAAGGGCTGGGGCATCTTTCCCGCAAAGAGGTGGATGCACTCACCGACTTTGTCAAACAATACGACGCCAAAGGCCTGGCCTATCTCTATGTGGAAGACCAGGGCTTCCGCTCGCCCATTACCAAGTTCTTTGCCCAGGAAACCCTGGACGAAATCGGCCGCCGCCTGGAAGCCGAACCCGGCGACCTGCTGCTCTTCGTGGCCGACAGCAACCCCGACGTGGTTTACGACGCGCTGGGGCGCCTGCGCGTCCATATTGCCGACATGCTGGGCCTGCGCGATCCCAACGTCCTGGCCTTTGCCTGGATTATTGACTTCCCCTGGGCCTTCTGGGACGAAGAAGAACAGCGCTGGGATCCCAGCCAGCACCCCTTCACCATGCCCATGCCCGAAGACATTCCTCTGTTGGAAACCGATCCGGGCAAAATGCGGGGCGCGCAGTACGACATGGTGCTCAACAACTACGAAGTCGCTGGCGGCTCCATCCGTGTGCACGACCGCGGCCTTCAGGAAAAACTCTTCCAACTCATCGGGTTGGACATGGAAACCGCTCGCGAGCGCTTCGGCCACCTGCTGGAAGCCTTTGAATACGGCGCGCCGCCCCACGGCGGCATTGCCTCGGGCCTGGACCGCCTGGTCATGATCCTGGCCGACGCGCCCAACATCCGCGAAGTGATTGCCTTCCCCAAGAACCAGGCCGCCCGCGATGTCATGGCCGACGCGCCCTCGCCGGTGGATGAGGCCCAACTCAAAGAACTGCACATCAAACTCGACCTGCCCCCCAAGGCAGAAAAACAAGGCTAAACGTAAGCCTCACCCAATTGCAAGATGCAAGATGCCCAAGCGGCACCGTTTCCGGTGCCGCTTGTTGTTTATGCAGTCGTGCCGAAGCAAAAGCCAAACGAAAGGCGCTGTAAAACACCGAAGTCGCACGCCCTGAGCGAAAGGCTGAGCGTAGCCAAAACCCGAAGTCGCGCGTCCTGAGCGGAAGCGCCGTAAGGCGCCGAAGTTGAAGGACGCCCGCTAAAAGCCTCCCTGACCATCTCTCCAACCTTTGAATGCACCCCCACTTTTATCTCACATTTGTATCGGGTATCAGCCAATGCCTGAGGTGGTAAAATAGCCACCATGCCCACTGAGCGTAAAGATTACCTTTTCCCCCAACTTCGCGAACTTCCCTACTTCCGCGCCTTCCTGCGCGCGGTGGAAGCCTCATTCTATCAAGACCTGCCGCTTCCACAACCCACGTTAGACCTGGGCTGTGGCGACGGGCATTTTGCCGCGCGCACCTTCGAGCGCCCTCTGGATGTAGGTTTGGACCCGTGGTGGGCACCGCTCCGCGAAGCCCGCCATAAGCACGGTCAGGCCTACCGCCTGCTGGTGCAGGCCGACGGTGCGGCCATGCCCTTTCCCGATGCCACGTTTGCCAGCGCGGTCTCCAACTCGGTGCTGGAACACATCCCCCATCTGGATGCCGTCCTGGCCGAAACCGCGCGCGTGCTTCAGCCCGGCGCGCCTTTCTATTTTTGCGTGCCCAATCACAACTTCCTGCCCAACCTTTCCATCGGCCGCGCGTTGGACAAAATCGGCCTACGCCCCTTGGGCGACGCGTACCGCGCTTTCTTCAACCGCATTTCCCGCCACCATCACTGCGACGCCCCCGCCACGTGGGAAGCCCGCCTTGATCGGACTGGCTTTGAAGTCGTCACATGGTGGCATTACTTCCCACCCAAAGCCCTTCACATTTTGGAATGGGGCCACTATTTTGGCCTTCCCAGCCTGATTGCCAAAAAACTCACCGGGCGTTGGATTCTCGCGCCCACACGCTGGAATCTCGGCTGGCTGGAACGCCGCCTGCGACCGCTCTACGAAAACCCCAAACACCCCGAAGGTGCTTATACCTTCTACATTGCCCGCCGCCGAGGTTAGCCATGACCGACCTCAGCCTCTTGGATTACATCAAAGGGCGTCTGGCAGCCCATCTTCCTCGGGAACTTCGCCCCAGGGGGTGGCGGCCGCTTTCCGACGAAGCCGCAGCCCAGCTGTGGCAGGCCGCATTGGCCGACCAGGAAAGCCCGCAAACCAACGACGAAGCCCGCCTTCCCATCACAGAAACGCCTTCCCCGCCTACCGAAGCAACCCTCACCGCGCAGGAAGCCACCGCATCCGTGGAAGAAACCCCACCACAGCCCGCGTCCACGCCGCCGCGTGCGGCCTTTCCTCTGGCGCTTCTGTTGGGGTTTGGCATGGCCTTGCTGGCCCAGCGGGTCATGGAGCCGCCGGGGCGCAACTGGCAACTCGGCATCATTGCCTACGCCCTGGCCCTGGCCGCATGGGGCTGGGCAGCCCTGCGGGGCTCGTGGCGCATTCCCGATCTGGCACCCGCCCAATGGGAAGCCGACGCCGAAGGCCCGGTGCGGGTGCGCGTCATTCCATTGGCTCTGGGCATCATCTTGGGGGCTTGGGCTTTTGCCGCCTTTGGAAACAACCGCTTCATCCTTTTCAACACCTTGCTCTGGCTGAGCAGTGTGGGCTTCACTGCCGCGGCCTTTTATGCCCCGCCTCGGCGTCAAAAACCGTGGCGCTGTCAGCCCGCGTGGTGCGCCGCGCTGCTGGGCGTGGCCGTGATTGCCCTCTACTTCCGCTACCTGCATCTTGCAAGCGTGCCCGCGGAGATGTTTTCCGACCATGCGGAAAAACTCCTCGACATCGCGGACGTGCTCGCGGGCAAAACCCGCATCTTCTTCCCCCGCAACACCGGCCGCGAAGCCATCCAGATGTACCTCACCGCGTGCATCATCAAATGCCTGGGCACTGGCTTCTCTTTCCTGAGCCTGAAAATCGGCATGACCACCATGGGGTTGCTCACTTTGCCCTTCGTTTACTTATTGGGCAAGGAACTGGGCGGCAAATGGGTAGGCTTCTGGGCGGTGTTGTTTGCTTCGTTTGCTTATTGGCCTAACGTCATCGCTCGGGTGGCTTTGCGCTTTGCCCTCTACCCTGCCTTTGCCGCGCCGACCCTGTATTTCTTTGTGCGCGGCTTGCGCCACGGACGGCGCAACGATTTCATCTGGGCAGGCATTTTCCTGGGCATTGGCGTGCACGGCTACTCCCCCTCGCGGATGATCCCCATCACCCTGCTGGCGGGCGTGGCCCTCTTCCTGCTGCACCAGCGGGAAACCGACCGCCGCAAACGCGCCCTTATCGGCCTGGCTTTGACCGCGCTCCTCTCGTTCATGGTCTTTTTGCCCTTGTTCCGCTACATGCTGGGGCATTGGGATATGTTCTTCTATCGGGGAGCCACCCGCCTGGGGCAGTTGGAACGCCCCTACCCCGGCAACCCGGTGGTCATCTTCTTCTCCAACCTCTTCAAAGCCTGGCTCATGCCCTTTTGGGACAACGGCGAAATCTGGGTACATTCCGTGCCCCATCGGCCTGCGCTCGATTGGGTGACCGCGGCCCTGTATGCCCTGGGGCTGACTGTGGCCGTGCTGCGCTACAGCCGCCGCAAAACGTGGGAAGACGCGTTCCTGGTCATCAGCATCCCCCTGCTCATGCTGCCGTCCATCCTCTCGCTGGCCTTTCCCAACGAAAACCCCTCTCTCAACCGCACGGGCGCGGCCTACATTCCGGTGTTCGTCATCGTAGGGATGGGCGCGGATGCACTGCGCCAGGCCTTACGCGACTGGCGGCCGCGGCTGGGGCAATGGCTGGGCGTGGGCATGATCGCGGTGCTCGCGCTGGTGGCCGCCCGGGCAAATTACGACCTGGTCTTCCATCAATATGCCGATGAATTCCGTCTGGGCTCATGGAACACGTCGGAAATTGGCGCGGTGATCCACGAATTTGTGGCTGAAGGCGGCAATCCCCACGCGGTTTGGGTTGTGCCTTATCCCTATTGGGTGGACACCCGTTTGGTAGCCATCAACGCGGGGCTCTTCCCTGAAATTACCGATTTGGCACTGCCGCGGGAACAGCTGGAAAGCACCCTCAACGTGCCACCGCCCAAGTTGTTCATTGTCAAACCCGAAGACGCCGAAACCCTGGACAAACTCCAGCACCTCTACCCCAACGGCGTGGTGCGGCTCTACCACAGCCCCACGCCAGGGAAAGATTTCCTCATGTTCTACGTGCCGTAAGCCTCACCCCATGGGTACAGCCTATGACGAACGCTAACCCGCTTTCTCCATCCCCTGACGAAGCGCCTGCCCCCACGGTGCAAACGGCCACGCGCCCGCGCCGCGGCGCGCTCCCCATCTGGCTATACGAAGCCGCGCTGGTGGTGGTCCTCCTCCTGGGGCTCTACCTGCGCACCACAGGCATCGCCTGGGATGGCGAACAGCACCTGCACCCTGACGAGCGCTTCTTGACCATGGTCGCAAGCGCCATCCAGCCTGTGCACAGCCTGGGGGAATACTTCGACACCGCCCATTCCAGCCTCAACCCCGCGAACCAAGGGTTTGGCTTCTACGTTTACGGCACCCTTCCCCTCTTCATCACCCGCTACGTGGGCGAACTGCTCCACAAAACCGGTTACGGACAAATCCACCTGGTTGGCCGGGCGCTTTCTGCCTTGGCCGATCTTCTGCTGGTCTTTTTGGTGTATGTTTTGGCCGCGCGGCTCTTTGACCGCCGCGTCGGCTTGCTGGCCGCGGCCTTCTCCGCGTTCACTGTGATGGAAATTCAGCAATCCCACTTCTTCACAGTGGACAATTTCTTCAATCTTTTCACCTTCCTCAGCCTGCTTTTGGCCATCGAAATCGTGCGCAAACCCGCGCGGCGCCCGCTTCGTGCTGACACATGGCTTTTTGTGGCCTTTGGTGTCGCCTATGGTGCGGCCATGGCATCCAAAATCAGCGCCGCGCCTGTGGCTGTTTTGCTTCCTGTGGCCGCGCTTGTGCGTTTTGCCCGGCAAGATGCAGACACCCAGCGCAAAGAAACGCCCTGGCTCTTTGGCCTGTTGGGGCTGAGCGGCTTTACCGCCCTGCTTACTTTCCGCATTTTCCAACCTTATGCGTTCAGCGGGCCGGGCTTTTTTAGCGGCATCAACCCCCAATGGCTCGACAACCTGCGCGCGCTCAAAGCCCAGGCCAGTGGAAGTGCAGACTTCCCCCCCGCGATGCAGTGGGCACGGCGCCCCATTTGGTTTGCAGGGCAAAACCTCACCCTTTGGGGACTGGGTTTACCTTTGGGGCTGAGCGCGTGGGCGGGCTTCCTGTGGCTGGGGTGGCGGCTGGCGCGCCAAGAAGAAAACGCCGCGGTGGCGATGCTGTGGGGGTGGACCGCGCTTTACTTTGCCTGGCAGTCCACCCTGTGGAACCCCACCATGCGCTACCTTTTGCCGGTGTACCCCGGCATGGCTATCATGGCCGCGTGGTTGTGGGTGCATCTTGCCGAACGCCTGCGCAAGCGCAGATGGCTGGCCTGGCTCGGGGGCGGGGCAGTGCTTGCCCTGACCGCGGCCTGGGCGTTTGGGTTTGTCAGCATTTATCACCGCCCCCACACCCGCATTGCCGCGACCGAGTGGATCTTCCAAAACATCCCCGGGCCGGTCACCCTGCCCATCCACACGCCCGACGGGCAGGTTACCTCACAACTTCTGCCCGTGCCGCCGCGCGGGGGCGCTGATCAACCTGCACTGCCCGACATCACCCCTGATACGCCCCTCACCCTGACGTTCCGCGCCCGCGCCAGCGGCACCTTGCCGGAAATCCGCCTCTACCGCCTGGCCGCGCCCACGCCCGCCAGCGCAGTGCCCCTCACCATCAAAGCCACCCTGCACGCGCTGGGGCAAGACACGGCGCTGGGCACTTCCAGCGCGGAAGTTTACCCCCTGCCCGACCCTGCCGCGGCGCCCCAAAACCTCGCGCTGACCTTCCAAACCCCTATTGCCCTCACCGAAGGCGAAACCTACACCCTTACCCTGAGCATTGACCGCGGCCAGGTGCGGGTGCTTGGGCCTGCCATTGCCAACGAAACCTCATGGGACGACGGTCTGCCCCTTCGCATGGACGGTTACGACCCCTTTGGCGGCATCTATCAGGGGTTGAACTTTGAAATGTATTACGACGACAACGCGGATAAGCGCAACCGCATGGAAAGCATCCTCGACAGCGCGGACTACATCCTCATCACTTCCAGCCGCCAATGGGGAAGCCTGCCCCGCCTGCCCGAGCGCTACCCCCTGGTAAACGCCTACTACCGCCATTTGCTGGGTTGCCCGCCCTGGGAAACGGTAGAACACTGCTACAACGTCGCCCAGGTGGGCACCTATCAGGGCGATTTGGGCTACGATTTGGTCGCGATCTTTGAATCCGACCCCTCGCTGGGGCCTGTGCGGGTCAACGATCAGCCTGCCGAAGAAGCCTTTACCGTTTACGACCACCCCAAAGTATTTGTCTTCCGCAAAAACTGGAGCAACTACGACCGCAGTTACGTGCACGCGGTGCTGGATGCAGTCAACCTGGACATGGTGGTGCACGTCTTGCCTGGCGAAGCGCCGCCGCATCCGGCCAATCTGCTTCTGCCGCCAGCCCGGTGGGGCTTGCAACAAATCAGCGGCACCTTCCATCGGCTCTTTTCCTCAGGGAACCCGCTCAACCGCTGGCATGGGCTGGGGGTGGTGGCTTGGTATCTGCTCATCATGTTGTTGGGCTGGATAGCATGGCCGCTGTTGCGCCCCTTTTTCTCCGCTTTTCCCGATGGCGGCTACCCCGCGGCGCGGCTGGCAGGTATGCTGCTCTTTGCCTACCTGGCCTGGCTGTGGGGCAGTGCAGGCCTGGCCGTAACCCGAGGCGCTCTGTTGAGCATCTTGCTTGCCCTGGCCGCGGCTTCGGCCTGGGCGGCGTGGCGGCAGTGGCCAGACATCTGGCACGATTTGCGCCGCCGTAAGCGGGAAATTCTCTGGGCTGAGGCTTTCTTCCTGGCCTTCTTCCTGCTGGATCTGTACATCCGCTGGCAAAACCCCGACCTCTGGCACCCCTGGAAGGGCGGGGAAAAGCCCATGGATTTGTCGTATTTCACCGCGGTGCTGAAAAGCACCACGTTCCCGCCCTACGACCCCTGGTTCGCCGGCGGCTACATCAACTACTACTACTGGGGCTTTGTGCTGGTGGGGATGCCGGTCAAACTGCTGGGGCTGGCTCCCACGTTTGCCTACAACCTGGTACTGCCTACCCTGTTTGCCACCGTGGCCCTGACCGCCTTTGCCCTGGCCCGGGGGCTGTATGCCGCTCTGGGAAAACGGGAGCTTTCTCCTCGGCTGGTCGGCCTGGCCGGCGCTGTGGGCATGGTGCTTTTGGGCAACCTGGGCACGGTCAAAATGATTTGGCAAGGCTTCCAGAAACTGGTCGCGCCCGGCGGCGACATCAGCCAGGGCGGCCTGCTCAAACACATCGGCTGGGCTGTGCTGGGCTTCCTCGACACCCTCAAAGGCTCGCACCTGCCCTACGGCATCGGCGATTGGTATTGGTTCCCCAGCCGCGCCATCCCCGCGCCGGGCGAAATCGAGCCTATTACCGAGTTCCCCTTCTTCACTTTCCTCTATGCAGACTTACACGCCCATCTGATGGCTTTGGGCCTGACTGTGCTGGCCCTACTTTGGGCCGTAGGCCTGCTGTTGTGGGTGCGGCATCACCGCACAGACTGGCGTTGGTGGGCTGGCTCTCTGGCCTGGGGCGGGTTGATCATCGGCGCCCTGCGCCCTACCAACACGTGGGACTTTCCTACCTATTTGGGCCTGGGCATGTTGGCCGCGGCCTATGCAGCCTGGCACGCGCGTAAAGATCGCCGGTGGGAACGCCGCGCGGGGGCAGCCGTGGCTGCCGCGGCCTGGCTGGTGCTGGCTTCCCTGCTGTTCTACCAGCCTTATGCCCACTGGTATGCCCAAGGCTACACCAAATTTAGCCTTTGGCGCGGCACGCATACCCCCATTAGCGCGTATTTGGTGCATTGGGGATTGTTCCTGTTTGTGCTGGTGTCGTGGCTGTGGTGGCAAACCCGCCGCTGGCTGGCTGAAACGCCCGCGGTAGAAGGCCTGCGCTGGTGGGCCAAAGTTGGGCGCAACACCGTGCCCATCGCCCTGCTGTTGACCTTTGCCCTTACCGCGGGTCTGGCAGCATTCCATGTACGGATTGCCTGGCTGGTGGTGCCCCTGCTCGCGTGGGATGCCGCCCTGCTCCTGCGCCCTCGCCGCCCTCTGGCCGAACAAATCGTGCTGGTCATGTTTGGCACCGGCCTGGTGCTCACCCTGGTGGTCGAACTGGTGGTGCTTCAGGGCGATATTGCCCGCATGAACACAGTGTTCAAATTCTATTTCCAGGTATGGACTTTGTTCAGCATTTCCGCGGCTGTGGCCCTGGGCGACCTGGTGGCCAGCGCGTGCTATCACCGCCCGCGCGTGCGGCAATGGTGGGGTGTGACCCTCATGGTGCTGGCCTGGAGCGCGGCCCTTTTCCCCATCATCGGCGGCGCGGCCAAAATGCAAGACCGCATGGCCCCAGAAGCGCCTCATACCCTGGACGGCATGGCCTACATGCAATACGCCCACTACTTTGACCAAAACAAGGACATGGACCTCGCCCAGGACTACGCGGCCATCCGCTGGCTGCAGGAACACGCGGAAGGTACGCCCGTGATTGTGGAAGGCAACACTGTGGAATACCGCTGGGGCACCCGCTTCACCATCTACACCGGCTTGCCCGGCGTTGTGGGTTGGAACTGGCATCAGCGGCAACAGCGCGGGGTCGTCAATGCCTTGTGGGTCGAACAGCGGGTCTCTGAAGTGCACGATTTCTACATGACCACCGACATCCAACATGCTTTGGATTTCCTGCGCAAGTACAACGTCCGCTACATCATCGTGGGGCAGTTGGAACGCGCTTATTACCCCGGCCCAGGGCTGAACAAATTCAGCCAATACAACGGGCGCTACTGGTTCGAAGTTTTCCGCATAGGCGACACAGTCATCTACGAAGTGCCGCCGCTTTCACCCCTCACCCCATGAGAGAGCAATGATGGGCTCGGTTTCTGCTGCCATTGCATGGTATCTGGCACTCCTGCTCACCGGATGGATTGCCTTTCCCCTGGCATACCGCCTGCTCCCAGCCCTGCCTGACCGCGGTTATGCCCTCAGCCGGGCGTTGGGGCTGTTGCTGTGGGGGTACTTTTTCTGGCTTCTGGCATCACTGCACCTGACCTTCAACACACCGGGCGGCATCCTCTGGAGCGCCGCGCTGTTGGCAACCCTCAGCCTGGCGCTTGCCTGGCCCCGACGCCATGCGCTCAAACGCTGGGTGCAAAACCACAAAAACCTGATTTTGTGGGAAGAACTCGTCTTTTTGGCCGCTTTTGCGCTGTGGGTGTATGTGCGCGGGTGCGTGCCCGAAGCCGTGGGCACAGAAAAGCCCATGGAACTGGCATTCATCAACGCGATTTTGCGCTCCCCCACTTTTCCGCCCCACGACCCCTGGCTTTCGGGCTATGCCATTTCCTACTACTATTTTGGCTATGTGATGGTGGCCATGCTCGCCCGCTTGCTGGGCATCAGCGGCACCATTGCCTTCAATTTGGGGCTGAGCACGGTGTTTGCCCTCACCGTGGTAGGCGCTTTTGGCATTGTGTATGACTTAGCCCGCCCACGCAACCCAGCGCCAGCCCTTTTTGGGCCTCTTTTCGTGGCCATCACAGGCAACTGGGAAGGGCTGTTGGAAATCTTCCACGCCCGCGGCTGGTTTTCGCCCTCGTTTTGGCAGTGGCTGGACATCAAAGATTTGGCCACAGCCCCCCAGCCCCCGCCCGCGTGGACGCCCCAGCGCTTTTGGTGGTGGTGGCGCGCGTCGCGGGTGGTCACCGATCGCAACTTGGCCGGCGGAATACAAGAAGTCATTGACGAATTCCCCTTCTTCTCCTACCTCTTAGGCGATTTGCACCCCCACGTGTTGGCCTACCCCTTTGCGCTGCTGGCCGTGGGGCTGGCTTTGAATCTGTATTTGGGCGGCAGCCGCAGGGTTGCCCGCGCCAACACTTGGGTCGCGGTATCGCCCCTTTCCCATGCTGAGGCTTACCCGTGGTGGCACGTGCGCCATTGGGAAGAGAAAATCCGCGCCGAGCTTCAGCTGGCCTTCCAGCAAGTGCGGGCACTGTACCATTGGATCACTCATGACATCTTCCTCAACCGCGGCGCGTTTATCCTGGCCGCGGTGGTGCTGGGCGGGATGGCTTTCCTCAACACATGGGACTTCCCCATCTACGTCGGTTTATTTGCCGCGGCCCATGCCGCCCGCCAGGCACGCTGGCAAGGGTGGCTCTCCCAGGTCAAATCCTTCCTCGTGCTGGGGGTGGCTTTGGGGCTGGCCGGGGGCGTGCTCTATTTGCCGTTCTATGTGGGCTTTTCTTCACAGGCTGGCGGCATTTTGCCCAACCTCATCAATCCCACCCGAGGCGCGCAACTCTGGGTCATGTTTGGCCCGCTGTTGGTGCCCCTGTTTTTGTGGTTGGGGGCAGAGGCTTTGCGGCGGCGGGCGCGGCTCACCACGGGTTTGCTGACCGCCTTGGGGGTCGCTCTGGCGCTGTTTGGGCTGGCCCTCATCCTGGCCTGGGGCATTGTGGTGCTGTTGCCCGTGCTGGGCAGTTCGTTCGACAATCTGACCCTACTTCAGGCATCGCAAGCCTTTCTGGGCGTCAATGGCACCTCGTCGTGGCAAATCTTGCTCATCGCAGCCTTCCGCCGCCATCTGGGCAGCCCTTGGGGCACGTTGACTCTGGTCGCCTTGCTGGGCATGGCCTGGGGCTTGCTGGCCTCCACCAAAGCCACAACACCCAGCCAAAGCCAAGCCAAACAGGCGGGGTTCCCCCTTTTGCTGGTGGTTTTTGGCGCGCTTTTGGTGCTCGCGCCTAATTTTGTGTATCTGCGGGATCAGTTTGGCACCCGCATGAACACGGTGTTCAAGTTTTATTACCAGGGCTGGCTTTTGTGGGGGCTGGCCGCGGCCTACGCGGTTATCTGGCTCCTGCGGCGCACAGAACGCTGGCAGCCCGTGCTCACCACTGCGTGCTTTCTGGCCCTGGCCGCGGGGATGGTCTATCCCGCGATGGCTTTGCCTTCCCGCACCAACAATTTCCACCCCACATTTGGGTGGACGCTGAACGCAGGGGCGCACCTGGAACGCCAGCTGCCTGACGAATGGGCGGCCATTCAGGTGCTTTCCCATGCGCCGTTGGGCACGGTAGCCGAGGCAGTTGGCGGAAGTTATACCCAGTATGCCCGCATCAGCACCTACACCGGCCTGCCCACTGTGCTCGGATGGCCTGGCCACGAAAGCCAATGGCGCGGGGGCGCGGCTTTGTTTGCAGGTCGGGAAACCGACATTGCCACCCTTTACACCGCTCGCGATTGGGAAACCACCCGACAAATCATTGACCAATACCATATTCGCTACATTGTGGTCGCGCCCCTGGAACGCAACACCTACGCGGTCAACGAAGACAAATTCCATCAACATCTGCCCGTGTATTTTCAGCAGGGCGAGGTTACAATTTACTTTGTGCCCTAACGCCCTGAAGCATACGCCCGCTCAGGCCTGTTTGGCACGCGAACAAACGCTATGAAAACCTCATCTCACATTTCGACGGAACACTTGCTCTACGGCGCGGCCGTTGCCCTGGCTTTTGGGGTGCGGTTGTGGCATTTGGGGCAAGCCCCTTTGAGCGAAGAGGAAGCCCAACTGGCGCTGCAGGCGCTGGATGTTGCCGCGCGGCACCCCACCACGTTAGGTTCAGCGCCTTTGCTGACCGCGCTGACCGGCCTGGCTTTCTTCTTGCTCGGCAGCACCGACGCGATTGCCCGCCTGGTGCCAGCCCTTCTGGGCGGATTGCTCCCCTTGCTGGCCTGGCCCCTGCGGCCCTATTTGGGTCGCCGCGGCGCGCTGATTCTGGCTTTTGCCCTGGCTTTGGATCCCGGGTTGGTGGCCCTCTCCCGGGTGGCCAACAGCCCCATTCCCGCGGCATTGGCCCTCACCGCCGCGGTGTTGGCCGCGGCCCATAACCGCTGGCGCTGGGCGCTTCCCCTGGCCGCGGCAGGGATGCTCTTGGGGCCCACGTTCTGGCTGGGGCTGTTGAGCCTGGGGCTTGGGCTGGCCCTTTATCGGGTTGCAGGCCACGAAATTCGGATTCCCTTTTCGGCCGCGGAAGCCCGCCAGGGCGCTGGGCTGGCGCTGAGCGTGCTGGTTTTCGGGGGCAGTTTGGCTTTTTGGGCCCCTGAAGGCTTTGGCGCGGTTTTCAACAGCCTGCTGGCCTTTGGCCGAGGGCTGCTGGCCCTGCAGGCCGCGCCCCTGGCCCTGTTGGGGCTGGCGTTGGTCGCCTACGCGCCTTTGGCTGTGGGCGCAGGGCTCATCGGCGCGGCTTTGGCCGGCCACCGCCGCGCCGCGTTCCCTGCCCTGCTGGGCTGGCTCGCGCTGAGTGCGGCCCTGCTCATCATGTTCTACCCTGGCCGCTCCCCCCAAGACCTGGTCTGGGTGCTGATACCATTGTGGGGCGTGGCCGCGTGGGCGTTAGCTCAGTTGCCCACTTCCCACCCCAAAGATTTGGGCTGGCAAACCGCAGTGGCCTTGGCTATTCTCTCCTTTGCCTGGTTCAATTTCCTGGCCTGGGGGAACGCGGCGCCCAACATCCCCACCGCACGCCTCAATCTGATTTTGGGGTTGGTCAGCCTGGGTCTGCTTGTGGTGGTCAGCGGCCTGATGGCCATTTCGTGGCGCGATGTCGGGCGTTCGTGGCGGGAAGCCTGGGGCGGGCTGACGTGGGGACTGACACTGGCAGGCGTTGCCTTGCTGTGGGCCGCTACGATGCGCGTGGTCAACGGCCCGCGCGAGGCAGAACTCTGGTATCCCCACGCCACCACAGCCCAGATGCGCCTGCTTCAGCAAACCGTGGGTGATTTGGGGTTGTGGCACCACGGCCGTCGAGATGCCCTGCAACTCGTGGACCTGACAGGCAGTAAAGCCACCGCGTGGGCTTTCCACAATTTGAGCAACGCCCGTCAAGCCTTGGCCCTCCTGCCTGATGAACATCCCGAAGCCATCCTTACCCCTGAAGGCTTTACCCCCTCCCAGACTGAAACCGCTTATTACGGACAAGACTTCACCCTCACAGCCGCGCCTTTGTGGCCCCTGGGCGACGCGCGGGCTGTGATGCGCTGGCTGGCTTTCCGACAGCATCCTTCTGGGGGTTCGAGTGTTATCTTATGGGCGAGGGAAGACCTCTTCCCCCAGGCCCAAGCTCAACCTTGACTTGGAGGCAACATGTCCCTTCCGCAGCGTATTGCCATTGACGGCCCAGCGGCCTCTGGCAAATCTACTCTGGCGCAACGCCTGGCCGAAGCGTTAGGCTATCTTTATTTTGATACTGGTGTGCTTTACCGCGCGGTGACCTGGGCTGCCCTGCAACGCGGGCGCGCGGTGGAAGACGCGGACGCCATGACCGATCTGGCAACCCATCTGACCATTGATGTGCGCCCGCCCAGTGTGGACGATGGCCGCAAATACGAAGTGCTGGTCAATGGCGAAGATGTCACTTGGGCGCTTCACAGCCCCGAAGTGGATGTCAAAGTCTCGACCGTGGCTGCACATCCGGGTGTGCGGCACGCGCTGCTGGCCAAACAGCGGGAAATTGGCCAGCGGGGTAAAGTGGTGATGGTCGGGCGAGATATTGGCACCGTGGTTATGCCCGATGCCGACCTGAAGATTTATCTCGACGCCTCGCCCGAAGAGCGTGCGCGTCGGCGCTATAAGGAACGCCTGGCCCGCGGGGAGCCTGCATCTTACGAACAAATCTTGCGGGCAGTGTATTACCGCGATGAACTGGACCGCAACCGCCAGGCATCCCCCCTGCGCCCGGCTGAAGACGCCATCATCATCAACACCGACGGCCTGGATGCCGACCAGGTTTTTCAACGCGCGATGGAGTTGATCGCGCAATTCGACGCGGAGCACGAGTAATGCCTTTTTCACTTTTGCATCACGTCCCCCTGCATCCCGCTCCTGAGCGTGGCACCCCACGCCCACGCTTTATCAACTGGCTATACGAAACCCTATGAGCACCACGCCCAAATCTTACGTTCCCTGGACCACCCACTACGATCCCCGTCCGTGGCGCGCCAAGCGCCGCTTTTTGCGCTGGGTGTTGCGCACGGTGGGGTTTACACTACTGGCTCGGCTGGACGCGGTCGAAGGTGTGGAAAATATTCCCAAAGAAGGCCGCGCCATCCTTATGTTCAACCACATTGCTTTCATTGATCCTCTGGTTGCCCTGCACGCCTGCCCACGCGATGCCGTGCCGATGATGAAAGCCGAAGCCCTGGATTACTTTTTCATCGGCCGCTTGCCCCGTTGGTGGGGCGTGGTGCCCATTTGGCGCGGGGAAATGGACCTCCTGGCCATCCGGCAATCCCTGGCCGTGCTCAACGCGGACGAAATCATGCTCATCGCGCCCGAAGGCACCCGCAGCCCTGCCCTCATCCGGGGCAAATTGGGCATGGCCTATTTGGCCGCGCGCACGCAATCGCCAGTCGTGCCTGTGGCTCTGGATAACACCGAAGGGTATCCCACGTTTCCCACCGCGCGGCGCTGGTGGCAGCCAGGCGCGCGCATTACCTTTGGCCGCCCTTTCCGCTTCAACGTCACCGAGCGCAACCCCAACCGCAAACTTCTGCAACAGATGACCGACGAGGCCATGTATATCCTGGCGGCCATGCTCCCGCCCCATCGGCGGGGCTATTATGCCGACCTCAGCAAAGCCACGCAGGAAACCATTGTGTGGCTTTAGCGCCCCTGCCCAAAACCTTCTGACCTGAGAACATTCCCGACAGCCAATATACCCCACGACCTGTTTTCAACCCGCCGCGTGCTGGCTAAAACCCACCGCGGCGGGTTTGCGTTGGGCAACCTCGCGCAGAAAACCGCCTCCGAGGCCACGGAGAAAATGCCCAACCCCCAGAATTATCCCACGCCTCCGCGCCCCCTTCTTCCCTGTGCTTCCGAGCCCCTTTAGAGCACTGCGTTCCCCATTTTTATCCGCCCGCGAGCACCATAACCCGAAGAGGTATGTTAAAATGGGAATGTTTACTTGGCACGCGACTTGCACCCTTAGGCGACATGACCATGCAATGGCTTTTCTCCCGCACCGCTTACTTCCTGCCGTTCAGTAACGGGCTCCTCCTGTTAGTTTGGATACTGATTTTAGGGGGTCTGATCTACCAAGCCCGTGCACAACATCCTCGCTGGCGTGCGCCGCATGCAGCCGCGTTCGTGGTCCTGCTCGCCCTAACCCCCTTGCTGGCCGCCTTGGGGGGCTTTTTCCGCCCCAGTTCTACCATCGCGCCCTTGGGTGAAGCCGTCCCAGTTTTGGTGCCCTTTGCCTCGCTGACATGGATGCTGGCCGCGGGCTTCCTTGGCACAGGGCCGGCGGTCATCCTCGCGCTCATCAGCGGCAGCGTGGTCGGCATTTGGGGAAGCCATTTAACCTTTGAGCCTTTTGTGCAAGCCGTTTTAGCCCTGCTGTTTGGCTGGGCAATCTGGCAACCATATCGAGAGCGTTTCTACCGTTTAATCCGCCAACCGCTCATTGCCGCGGTGCTCCTCACCGCGATTTACCCCTTCCTTTTTATCTTTGGCGTGCTCACCTTGGGCAACTCTCCCTTGGCCGCCCGAGTAGATTACGCCTTCAGCCACATTGGCATTTTCACCCTTTACAAATTCATCGAACTCCTGATTGCGGGCGTAGTGGCTCAAATAGCCCACGACAAACAAAAGCACCTGTGGGGCTATCACGGCCCAGCCCGCCTTTCTTCCTGGAGCCGCTCCTTGCATTACAAATTCCTGGTGGTCATGGCCGGCATCATGGGCGCTGTGGTTATCGGGATTTTGCTCGGCAACTGGGTCATGGCCCAACGGTCGGCCAGGGAAATGCTCACCGAGCGGCTTTCCAGCACAGCCAACATCGCGGCAAAAAGCATGCCGTTTTTCACCGAAAACGGCGATTCGCTCATCCGTAAATTAGCCCACGATGAAGCGCTGTGGCAGGAACCCTCCCCCCAACTCAACGAATACCTGCATCAACTCCTTACCGAAAGCTTCTTCTTCAACGAAATGTTGTTGGTGGACGCACAGGGGAATACCATTGCCTCCTACCCGCCCAACGAAACCCTGCTTGCCCCTGAGCGCATGTACGTCCTCCACTTCCTTGCATCGAACGAGATGCAAGACGCGCCCATTGCCACACACCTGACCGTAACCGCGCCCGCGCCTGCAGACGCCTCCGAAACCAGTTCAGGCGTCAAAAAGGCCCTGGTGGTCTTCGCGGCGTCCTTACCGCTTCCACAAGATCAAAACTTGCAAGGCCAAAACCAAGAGGCGCCCCCAGAACCGCGCTTCCTCATCGGGCGTGCTTCCCTGGGCAACAACCCTTATGCCGAACCCATCGTCAAAGGGCTGGCCACCCTCTCCAACATTGGCGGCGGCGCGCTCATCTTAGACAACGAACACCAGATCCTCTACGCCACGGCCCCTGACATGCAGTGGATGGAAACCGCCATCAGCAACGACAAACTGGGGCCTGCTGACATTCACAGCGCCCTTGGTGAACGCTACCTCGCCTACACCACCCAGGCCGTAGGCTCATCGTGGCTCATTGTCGTTGCCGCGCCAGCCCGCAACCTGCAGGAAATCGCCCTCAACAACGCCTGGCCCCTCACTTTATGGGTGTTGATGCTCTCGTTGGTAGGCGTTGGCATCACCGGGCTGTTACTGCGCCGCCTCACCCGCTCCCTGCGGGAACTCACCCAGGCCACAGAATCCCTGGCCAGCGGGCAGTTAGATCATGCCCTGGAAATCAACAGCATGGACGAAGTAGGCCAGTTGGGGCAGGCCTTTGAGAACATGCGTCAGCGGTTGCGCAAACGCATGGACGAACTCAACCGCCTTCTGCAAACCAGCCAGCGCGTGGCCGCCTCTCTGCGGGTTGAAGATGCCGCCCAAGCGGTCCTGGAAGCCGCGCTTGCCAGCGGCGCGACCGTGGCGCGCGTAGCCCTTTCCCCCGAGGCACTGCCCGACGACTGGAACGACGACTATCCCTTGCACTTTGGCAAAGGGCTTGATGCAGATCGCTACCAAAGCCTGGATCCGCAAATTCTGCCCCTGGTGCGCAGCCGTTCGCCCCTGCGGCTGACCAACCTGGAACACAGCACCACCCTGCAAATGCCCTCGGGCATAACGCCGCCCAAAGCCATTCTGGCCGTTGCCCTTCAATACGAACAGCGCTTCCTGGGCGTGCTCTACCTGATCTACAACACCCCGCACACCTTCACCGACGAAGAGGTGCGCTACATCAGCACCCTGGCCATGCAAATGGCAATGGCCGCCTACACCGCCCGCCTCTACTTCATGGCCGAAGTGCGCCATCAACGGCTCACCGCGGTCATCAATGCTTCGCCCGATCCCATCCTGGTGACCGACAACCAGGAACGCCTCATCCTGGCCAACGCGGCCGCGTTTGAACAACTTCCCATCCAGCGGCAGCTCAACCTCCCCCTGGAAGAAGCCATCCAAACCGAAGACCTCATCCAACTGCTTCGCCGCAAAGACCCGCCGCCCTACTCCGCAGAAATCACCCTCAACGGCCGGGTGTATTTCGCCACCGTGGCCAGCGTGCGCACCAGCCATCACGAAGTCGGGCGCGTTTGCATCCTCCGCGACGTCACCCACTTCAAAGAACTGGACGCGCTGAAATCTGAATTCGTCGCCACCGTCAGCCACGACCTGCGCGCACCGCTGACCCTCATGCGGGGCTACATCACCATGCTGGAAATGGTCGGCGAACTCAACGAACGCCAAAAGCGTTACATCCAGCAAATCCAGCAGGGCGTGGAAGACATGACCCAACTGGTCAACAACCTGCTGGACCTGGGACGCATCGAAGCCGGGGTAGGCTTGCAGCCGCAACTCGTCTCAGTGCTGGATGTCATCGAAGACATCACCAAACGCTGGCAACCCCGCGCCCAGCAAAAACACATCACCCTGCGCACCGACATCGCGCCCGACGCGCCCCCCCTGGTTGAAGCCGACCCGGTTTTGCTGGATCGCGCCCTCCACAACCTGGTGGACAACGCCATCAAATACACCCCCGAAGGTGGCACGGTCACCATTTTTGCCAAACCCGCGGGCGACACCGGCATCATCCTGGGCGTGAGCGATACCGGCGTGGGCATCTCCCCGCTGGACCAACCCCGCCTGTTTGAAAAATTCTTCCGCGTCGTGCGCCGAGACCAGCCCAAAGAAAAAGGCACCGGCCTGGGGCTTTCCATTGTCAAATCCATTGTCGAGCGTCATCATGGCCGCATTTGGGTCGAAAGCCAACTTCGCCAAGGGAGCACCTTCTTCATCCAACTACCCTTGCGCCAACCCAAAGAAGACGTCTGATATTATCAAAAACCTTGCCGCCCCCTGCCCCTTTTGTTATAATGTGGGCAACATGCGAGGAATAGCGGAGCAAAAACGCTTGAGCGAGCGCTTGAGAGCGGGAATTCTCAAAGCGCTTGCTTTTATGTGTCTATACACCTTCGCAAGCGAAAAACACTCCCAATAATTCACACCAGGGGGCTAAGGGCCAATCCGTTTTGCCGACCGCTATTTTCAGGAGGCTGTTGCGTGGAAACAAAAGACCTGCTTGCCCTGCGGATTCGTTTAGCATCTCCCGAAACCATCCTTAGTTGGTCTTACGGCGAAGTGCGCAAACCCGAAACCATCAACTATCGCCGTTTGCGCCCTGAGAAGGATGGTTTGTTCTGCGAGGTCATCTTCGGCCCGACGCGCGACTGGCAGTGCGCGTGCGGCAAATACCGCAACAAGCGATACGCCGGCATCGTCTGCGACAAGTGCGGTGTCGAGGTCACCAAAGCCAGCGTGCGCCGCGAGCGCATGGGGCACATCACCCTGGCTGCGCCGGTGGCCCACATTTGGTACACCCGCCGTGTACCTTCGTTCATGGGGCTCCTGCTTGACATCTCCCGCCGCAACCTGGAGCGGGTGCTCTACTTCGCCCAATACGTGGTCACGTATGTGGACGAAGACGCCCGCGAACGCGCGCTCAAACGGCTCGAAGAGGAACTCGGCGAAGGCGAACGCGAAGTCGCCAAACGCATCAACGCGCGCATTGCCGAAATCAAGGTCCAGCGCGACCGCACCATCGAACAACTGGAAGCGCGCAAGAAAGCCATCGAAACCGAATACAACGAAAAAGTCGCGGCCCAGCTGGAGCCCATCATCAAAGAAGGCCAGCGTCTCGAAAACACCCTTCGCGACGCCATTGGCCAACCTGCCAAGCAAGACATCCGCTTCGGCGCCACCGAAACGGTGATTGTGCGCGCGGGCGAAACCATCAGCAACCAGCACATCAGCAAAATTCAAGAAATCGTCAAAGCCAGCCTGGAGCAAATCGAAGCCGAACTCCAGCAGGCTCGCGCCGCGGAAATCGAGCGCCTGGACGCGCAAATTCAGCAAACCAAAGCCGAGGCCGCGGAACAAATCGACGCGCTCACGGCCGAACTGGAAGAACAAGCCGCGTCCAATCGCAGTGAACAAGCCCACCTGCGGGATGAACTTCTGGACCTTCGCCCCCTCACCTTCATGAGCGAAGCCCGCTACCGCGAACTCAAATCCCGCTGGGGCAGTGTGTTCAAGGCCGACATGGGCGCAGAAGCCTTCCTGGACATCCTGCGCCGCCTCGACCTGGACAAACTGGCCGAAGAACTGTGGCACGAAATCCGTACCACCAAGAGCAAACAAAAACGCAAGAAAGCCATCAAACGGCTGAAAATCGTTGAAGCCTTCCGCCGCTCGGGCAACCGCCCTGAATGGCTGATCCTCACCATCCTGCCGGTCATTCCGCCCGACCTGCGGCCGATGGTGCAATTGGACGGTGGCCGCTTCGCCACCAGCGACCTCAACGACCTTTACCGCCGCGTCATCAACCGCAACAACCGCCTCAAGCGGCTGTTGGAACTCGGCGCGCCCGACGTCATCGTGCGCAACGAAAAGCGCATGTTGCAGGAAGCGGTGGATTCCCTGATTGACAACTCCCAGCGGGGCAAAGCCCTTTCCCGCCGCGGCCGCCGCGAACTGAAATCCCTCAGCGACATGCTGAAAGGCAAGAAAGGCCGCTTCCGCCGCAACCTGTTGGGTAAGCGCGTGGACTACTCCGGCCGCTCGGTGATCGTGGTCGGCCCGCGGCTCAAACTGCACCAGTGCGGCCTGCCCAAGACCATGGCCTTGGAGCTCTACCGCCCCTTCGTCATCGCCCGCCTGGTGCAGCACAACTACACCACCAACATCAAGGGCGCCAAGCGCCTCATCGAGCGCAACCGCCCCGAGGTGTGGGAAGTGCTCGAAGAGGTCATCAAAGAACGCCCCGTGCTCCTCAACCGTGCGCCTACCCTGCACCGCTTGAGTATTCAGGCCTTTGAGCCTGTGCTCATCGAGGGGCAAGCCATCCAACTGCACCCCTTGGTTTGTACCGCCTTCAACGCGGACTTCGACGGCGACCAAATGGCCGTGCACGTGCCGCTTTCCAACAAAGCCGTGCAGGAAGCCCGCGAACTCATGCTCTCTTCCCGCAACCTGCTCAAACCCGCGGATGGTGAGCCCATCATCAGCCCATCCAAAGACATGGTGCTGGGCGTGTATTACCTCACCATGTGGGAAGACCGCCCCCTCAAGGGCGATGGCATGACCTTTGGCGATCTGGACGAGGTGGAACTGGCCTACAACCTCCGCGAGGTAGACATCCACGCCAAAATTCGCCTGCTCACCACCACGTGGTACGACGACGAAGGCCGCCGCCTGGAACAGCCCGAAACCCGCGTCATTGACACCACCGTGGGCCGCGTGCTGTTCAATCGCATCCTGCCCGAATCCCTCCGCTTCATCAACCGGGTGCTCGATAAAGGCGGCATCAAAGACGTCATGTCTCTGGTTTACGAAATCGGCGGTGAAGAAGTCACCGTGGAAGTGGCCGACAAAGTCAAAGACATTGGCTTTGCCTATGCCACCCGCTCCGGCGTGAGCATGGCCATCGGCGACATCACCGTGCCGCCGAACAAAGAAGAAGTCATCGCCAAAGCCCACGAAGAAGTGGACGCGGTGGAACGCGCCTACCGCCGCGGTTTGCTCACCGAGCAGGAAAAAGACGAGCAAATCATCGAAATTTGGCAGCGCGCCACCGAAGAAGTGCGCGAACTGGTGAAAGAGTACCTGGATCCCACTAACGACCTGGCCGTGATGGCCATCTCGGGTGCAACCAAAGGCGGCTACGGCACCATCTCCCAGTTGGCTGGTATGCGCGGTATGATGGCCGACCCCTCGGGCCGCATCATCCCCCTGCCGGTGCGCTCCAACTTCCGCGAAGGGCTTACCACCCTGGAATACTTCATCTCCACCCACGGCTCCCGGAAAGGTCTGGCCGACACCGCGCTCCGTACCGCAGACGCAGGCTACCTGACCCGCCGCCTGGTGGACGTGGTGCAAGACGTCATCGTCACCGCGGAAGACTGCGGCACCGAAGACGCCCTCACCATCCGCCGCAGTGACAACGTCGGCAACCAGGATATGGGCCAGCGCATCTGGTCTCGGGTGGCTGCAGAAAACATCATTGACCCTGAAACCGGCGAAATCATCGTGGAAAAGGGCGAAATCATCGAACGCCGCCATGTCCGCCGCATCATGGCCTCCAAGATCGAAGAGGTGCGGGTCTATTCGCCGCTGACCTGCCAACTTCCCCACGGCGTCTGCGCCAAATGCTACGGTATGGACCTGGGCCGCGGCAAACTGGTGGAAACCGGCACCGCGGTGGGCATCATCGCCGCCCAATCCATCGGCGAGCCCGGCACCCAGTTGACCCTGCGGACCTTCCACACCGGTGGTGTGGCCTCGGAAAGCGACATCACCACGGGTCTCCCCCGCGTGGAAGAACTTTTCGAAGCCCGCAAAACCCCCAAGGGCGAAGCCGTGGTGGCCGAAATCAGCGGCGTGGTCCACATCGTGGAATCCGAACGCTACGCAGACCAGCGGCTCGCGCGCATCGAGCACAGCGAAATGGTGCACGAGCCTTACCTCATCCCCGAAGGCTTTGAAATCCTGGTCGAAGACGGCACCGAGGTCAAAAAAGGCACCGTGCTGGCGGCCAAAGACGGCGAAGAAATCGTGGCCCAAAAGTCGGGTCGGGTGCGCATCGAAGGGAACAAAGTCATCATTTCCCACGAGGAAAAGGAAGTGGTGGAAGTCGAAATTCCCAGCGCGGCTCGCCTGCTGGTGAAAGACGGCGACCACGTGGAAGCTGGCCAACCCATCACCGAGGGTTCCCTCAACCCCCACAAGATCTTGCGCATCCAGGGCCGCGAAGCCGCCCAGTTGTACCTGCTCTCCGAAGTACAGCAGGTGTACCGCTCGCAGGGTCAGAACATCCACGACAAACACTTCGAAATCATCATCCGCCAGATGCTCTCGCGGGTGCAAATCACCCACCCCGGCGACACCGAATACCTGCCTGGCGACCTGGTCAACCGCATCCGCTTGCTCTACAAGAACGAAAAACTGCGTGCCAAGGGCAAGCGCCCGGCCAAATTCAAAGAGGTGCTGCTGGGCATCACCAAAGCCGCGCTCAACACCGACTCCTTCCTCTCCGCGGCCTCCTTCCAGCACACCATCCGCGTGTTGGCCGAAGCCGCCATCGCAGGCAAGGAAGACCCGTTGGTGGGCCTGAAAGAAAACGTCATCATCGGCAAACTCATCCCCGCGGGCACGGGCTTCTCGCCCGAACGCTTTGCCAAGGTGCTGAAACTGGATGATGACGAGGAAGAAACCCCGGTTGCCGCCGCGGTGGACGGCGACGGCAACGGCCATGAGGCCGAAGCCGTGCTCGACGAAGCCGCCCCTGCGGAAGCCGACGCCACCTCGCCGGCCTCGACCGAGGAACTTCCCTCCGCAGGCGACTAACGAACACCCCCTCACCTGAAACCCACTGGCGCTGTCGTGACGACAGCGCCAGTTTTTTCTCGCTCCACGCGTGCCCCCTTTCGCCCGCCACCACTTGACGATAGCCCAATTTGCCCTTAAGATGGGTGCAGATTGCCTGCATTTATAGCCTTTATCCGAAAGGACATGCTACAAAAATGGAAATTGGTCTTGTCCAACGCATTGACATTAGTGAAGAAATGCGCCAGGCCTACCTGGACTACGCGATGAGCGTGATCGTCGCGCGCGCCCTGCCCGACGCCCGCGACGGCCTCAAGCCTGTCCAGCGCCGCATTCTCTACGCCATGCACGACATGGGCCTGCGCAGCAACGCCTCCTACAAAAAATCCGCCCGCATCGTGGGCGAAGTGCTGGGGAAATACCACCCCCACGGCGACCAGGCCGTGTATGACGCGATGGCGCGCATGGCGCAGGACTTTTCCATGCGCTACCCCCTGGTGGACGGCCAAGGCAACTTCGGCTCAGTGGACGGCGACCCGCCTGCGGCCATGCGCTACACCGAAGCCCGCCTCAGCCCCATTGCCGAAACCCTGCTGGCCGACATCGCCAAAGACACCGTAGATTTTGCCCCCAACTTCGACGAAAGCCTGCAGGAACCCACCGTGCTGCCCGCGGCCTTCCCCAACCTGCTGGTCAACGGCGCGACCGGCATCGCGGTGGGCATGTCCACCAACATCCCGCCCCACAACCTGGGGGAAGTCATCGACGCGCTGGTGCTGATGCTG